>CAMLXE010000041.1 GCA_946490455.1 uncultured Desulfovibrio sp.
CGTCAGATTTGACATGAATCGTGACAGGGAGGCCCGAAGTTCCGCTATGGCCTTTGGCTTCTGCGAATTGTCATCTGCCATGGTCCTGAGGCGCATGGCGAGTCTGCTGAGCTGAAGTGCCTGACCGAGGAGGCTGTCTGCCTGAGGCAATTTTGCACGCTGAAGCAGGGCTCCGGCACCGCCCATGGTCTGATGCAGAGCCCTTGCCTGCTCCAGTTCAACGAGCTTGGCCCGGCTCTTTGAAGCCCGTTCCAAATAGAATGGAGGCCAGGCTCCATCGGGATCAATCGCCCGACGCAATCCCGGAAGGGCTTCCTGAAACTCCTGGACAAGAGAACGATCCGCGGACATGGAGCCCACAAGATTCTCCAGTCGGTACAGGGCTTGTGCCGCAGCCCTGTTGTCCGGAACGGGTGTCCGCAGAGCCTCAATGACGGTATCGCAAAATCCTCCCCATTCCTCCCAGTCTATCCAGTCCGGAGGTCTGGTCTCCCCAAGCTGCCGAAGCATCAGACAGTACTGGGCCCGGCTTCTCCGCCTTTCAAGCTCGGACAGTCCTTCCGTAAGTTCCCCGTACAGAAGCGAAATTTCCTGAATCTGACGTCGCGCATTCTGAATGCCCTTCCGAAAGGGATCTTCCGAAACGGCTTCCTGGCCGGATGGACCTGTCGCCTCCGGCCGAACCGGCTCTCCAGAACGAATGGAACGCTCAATCTCATCCAGTTCGCGCGAGACAAGCGGCGCTTCAATTCTTATGAAATCCCGGCCTGCTACACCGACACTTTCCCGCCTGTCCAGATACTTCAGGGCCAGTTCGCAAACCTCGTCCGTAGCGCAGCGAATGGCTCGCCCCATCCTTTCATCCACATGCTTCTGAACCTCGGCAAGGCGACCGGAATCGTCGGGAAGTCCGCCATGCAGAGTGGCGTCCACCTCCTCAAGTGATGTTCCCAGCAAGTCTCTGACCTCGCCGGCAAACCGGTCCAGTGTGGCCTGACGCTCCCGCAGGGCACGCTCGGCATGGCCCTTGAATGTGAATGTTTCCCAGAAAAACGTGCGCAGCCCTGCCGCACTGAAACGGGAATGGTAGGGCTGCTCCGTCGGAGGCTGTTCCTCTACCCGCTCCGCCGCAGCCGGTCCGACAGGGGCATTCTCCCCGGTATCCGGTTCTCCATCCACGTGCAACGCATCCCGAATCAGGGCAAGATCCTCGGCCATTCCACTCTGGGTCACCGGGTCAAGGCTGTCCAGAATCTCGTCCAGCTGTCCACTGTCCTTCATGTGCAGAACCTCCTGCAGCAGCTGCGGATTCTCGTTCTGCAAAATGGCCAGATTGTGCTGTACCCGTGTCTGCAACAGCTCGACATAGTCCGTACCGCGTCTGGTCATGGGCTCGGCGGCCCGGCGCAATCCGGCAAGCTCTCCAAGCGCCCTTGTCAGCTCCGACCTCCGCTCGGCCTCGGGAAGATCCCGCTGCCCGGCATTGTGCAGATGGCCGAGAAGTCTTCCAGTTGCGGCACTGAAATCTTCAAGCCCACGCCGGAACTTTCCCTGTGCACGCCAGCTCGACGGCGTTATCCGATCAAACAGTTTGGCAAACCAGCGCCCTATTGTCTTTGGTGGTCCCGGAATACGGTCCGTCTGACGGGTTCCCGGTTCAAGCACTTCCAGACTGTGCCCACCGAGACGCCCCACACCTCCCAGCGCATCATAGCCAAAATCTGTATTTATATCAATATATTGTACTCCATCTGCCCGATTTGTCTGCGTCATCATGCCCTCCTTGTGACCGTTTACCCGGCCTGAAGTACATCGACCCAGGCGGCCAGCACATCCAGAAAGGCTTCAAGCTCCGTATAGAGCGTCCTTTCCTCGGCTCCGGCCAGTTCCACACGAGCAAAGGCCATAACGGCATTGTCATCCAGTCCAAAGCAGACCTTGCCGCTCTCCCGTCCCAGGCAGTGTGCCCGCATCATCCTTTCCAACACTTCCCTGCCATAATCTCCGGCAGGAAGCATACCAAGGCGACTATACAGATAGATGGCTGTTTCATCGTCTGTCACTTCCATATCCACAACAAATCGGCCGTCAAACCGCAAACGACAGAGGCCCCTGTCATTGAATGCCAACGTTATTCCCGTCTGTTGCGACAGTGCTTCCATTGCTTCATGCTGCGTCATAACCCCGCTCCTTTCCTGCCGTTCGGCCCGGCCAGGCACCTTGCAGCAACGGGCAGGGAGGTATCTGTACTCTTTAACATTGCATAAACGATGCCACAAAATTGAGCTCTAAAGCTCAACCAGGTAGTCCGAAACAGGACGAGGCTGTCAACGTTGCCCTGTGTGCATATCCCATAAAAGTCTGCTCCAGAATACCGAAAACTCCCCCTGGGGAAAAGCCTGTACGGCTCTGCCCTGCACCTTCCCGAAGCTGTTTTCCCCTCATGTAAGCAGGCAACTTATAAAAAATGTTTTCAAAAATAGCTGCAAACGAACTTACGAATGGAAAAGAAGAAATTGCGGCTTTTACCCGTATGGTGTACGCTTTATTCCATGTTAACGTCCTATCAGGCCAAGGTATTTGCCGAAGAACTCCAGCTGCACCATCCGTCAGGGGAAGTGCGCTCTCTGACAAGTACCCTCATGGGGGCCCATGTCGACCTCAACCCGCATCAGGTTGATGCGGCCCTGTTTGCGTTTCGCTCACCCCTTTCACGGGGTATTCTGCTGGCCGATGAAGTTGGTCTGGTCAACGCCTGCAGTCTGACAGCAGAATATCCCAACTGAGATCCTCTGCTCTGAAAAAACATCCCAACCCTGTTTATTGACAAGGAACTCCATCATGTACCCCATGCGCCGCAAGGACAGAGCCATAAGCGACACAGAGGCCAGAGCCCTGCTTGAAAAGGCCGAATACGGCTTTCTGGCCACAACAGGAAATGACGGGCTTCCCTATGGTGTGCCGCTTTCGTACGTTCTTCTGCACGACCGGCTTTACTTTCACAGCGCAATGAACGGCAGAAAGCTGGACAATATCCGGTTCTGCAAGCAGGTTTCCTTTACCGTTGTCGGCGACACAAGGCCCGTCTATACCAAAAATTTCACCACATACTTTGAAAGCGTCATGGTCTTTGGTGCCATTCATGAAGTGACGGATGCGGACGAAAAGTTTCAGGTCCTGTACACACTTGCAGCCAAATATCTCCCGGATTATCTGGACAGGGCTGAAGCGGATATCCATGCCTCCTTCTCCCGCACGGCCGTACTCTGCCTGCCAATCGAAGAAATGACGGGCAAGGCGAAAAGGCCCCGGTCCAGCTGAAGCCCCCCTCTCCAGCATAACAACGTGCAACGACTCATCCTTTCAGGTAAGGGCGCTACACGCTGAACCGCCTGCTTCTCCATGACAGGATTCGGGAAAACACGAAAAATCATACCATTGCCGAAAACAGGAAGACGGCGTGCATGGCGGAAACAAGGACCACAAAAGCCTGTTCCGCCCTGCCGGAAAGCCCCTTTCCTGCCCAGCTCATGCCAAGGCCGCCGTGAGGACAGGCCGAGAGACAGTCCCGGCACAGCGTGCAGGAAAGCCCCGGTGCTCCAGCTTTGAGACGTGCCAGATTCAAGGCTCCATATCGGCATACTCGCGTGCATTTCCCGCACATCACACAGGCTTCCGTCCGACGAATACGCCAAAGGGAAAGCCTCCCAAGAAGACAGGCCAGCAACCCCAACGGACAGACCATGGTGCAGTAGATGGCATACCCCTTTCTGCGGCCGAGAAGCACCAGAGGAAGCATGACAAAACCCAGCGCAAGTCCTCCCGCCACGGCAACCGCGGTCGGGGCATTGCAAAGACGCAGCAACAGCGCCCCGGTACAGACCAGCACCAACGCAACGGCTCTCCAGAGCAGCGGATGACGGGGAGACGAGTCCGCCCGTGTGGAAGGCAGCGTGTCCAGCCCCCCCAGATAGCAGAGATGGCTGCACCATGCAGAACCCACCAACAGGACAGACGCCAGAAAAAGCAGAAGCATGAAGCCCGCCGCACCACGATAAATTGCCCCACCCACAATAACGCCCGGAACGGGAATGTGGGATTCACCTGTCATGTAGAAAACGGTGTATCCCAAGGCGGCCAGCGCAAACTGCCCGAAAAAGATCAGAGAAAACAGTCGCCAGATACGGATCCGGATACGGGGCGCACGGCGACGGTCCATAAGCAGCCTGCACACAAAACTTCCCCACACACCGGCACAGACAACCTGAACAGAACCGAATCCAGGCACAAGTCTTTCAGCCAGAAACAACTTCGAGTACAAGAACAATGGCACAAGCAGCATGCCCACAACAAGCATGAAGGTCAGAACCTGCGCGACGACATGCTCCCCCTGTCTGCGAAACCATAGCCGCCCGGGACGTTCCCAGACAAGAAGGGCCGTCAGCAGGGTAAAGGCCGCCACACCCAGAAGAATACAGGCCAGACGAAGCCATGGCTCGCCCAGCATCATGCGCAGCTGCACGAATCTGTTCGCCGTCACAAACCATTCCCCAGACAGCACAAAAAACAGCAGTACCATCACAGGCCGCACCCATGCCGACCGTCCCAGACTCAGTACGCCCCACCCAAGGCAGCTTATCGCCATGCCTGTCTGTCCGAAACGCCAGAAGTGGGCGGAAGCCAACCCAACGGACAGAAGAATCCCCAAAGGGACCAGTCGTTCCGACCAGCCTGTATTTTCTGTTTTCCAAACAAACAAGGTCATCTTTTCTCGCTCTCTTCCGCATGGCTTTTCGAGATTGATCCATTCCGATGCTGCCACGGGAAAACACCGTGTCTGTCATGATGCATCCGATACCGGACTTGCCGCCGATATGCGTGACCTTGCGCCAGAAAATCGTCCATGCAACGAGCTCAGCATGTCCGGACCCACCAGATCTGCCTGTAAACACGGTCTCACATCTGATGGACTGTTCCGTATCAGACAGGATTCCCGGCTATCGTTCCTGCAAACAGCGCAGACGGACCACAACAGTTCTGCAGGAGATCTCTCAAACCCATGAAGGATTCTTCATTCTCGAATACCCTATTCCCGTACCGGCAACAGGGGCAATAACGCTCCAGCACGCAGAATCCGTTCCATGGTGCCATTCACAAAACACAGGGAATGGCCTCAACATCTATGACACAGACCGCACCAGTGGTACAAAACGGACCACCAAGGAAATTCATCCTCTGTTCAGAGAGCCGGAGAGCAACGGCCTGGTCAATGCGTCAAACAGGCCCGTAAACAAAGGCAAGCCAACCAGGATTTCCAAGCTGCCGTCTGATCAACAGCCATGAATTGCCAGCGCAAGGCTGTTTCCACCTTACTCTCGAAACTGTTTTTTCATGTCACATGAGATTCCATCCATCTCTGCCCATGCCCAAACTCTCCAATGCCTCAAGCAGCTTACGCCGGTCATGCCAGTTCTGCCGTGATCCCAGTCACAGAAAGCGTCAGACAACGCATTCAGGAGAAAGTCTTCCGGGAAAAGCAAACCCTCCCAACAGATTCTCATCATTCAGGGCGGAAATGGATTTCACGGAGAAACCGCACAAGGAGTCCATCCTACACAAGGTACCTCATCAATTCAGATGGTGCAAAAACGGTCTTTCTCCATCGACCGGAAAATTTGTTTCCTCTGTCACCTGCCAAGCCCATTCTTTACTGATCGTATCACGCAGCAGGCGTCCGCTGCATGGAAAGCACCTGTCCCATATCAGGCCGAATCCTCGTTACGCCCCAGAGGCAGGCATCCTCTTTCCACCAATTTCGGCACAGCCCAAATGGAACAGGAAAAAAGATTGAGTAGCCCATACCCCCACCAAATGCAGTTTTACCATAGTGACGCAATGTTCTGCTCAAGAGTCCAGCACATCGGATAAATTCTCTTCTGTCGAATGTTGACTTTTGCTTATCTCCAAGGCATGAAAAAAATTTTTTTCAAAAAATTTCTTCTCCAATATGGAAAGGGAGATACGCCAATTCACCAAAATAAATCAGATTTATGGCCAGATTCCGCCATATCCCAAAGTGACATATCAGATTGGAATGCATACCCCCCTTGACTCCGGCCGGAATTGTGGCAAAAGGCCGAAACGAATTTTGAAGAAGTTACATACGTTACGACACAATGACAGACCGGATGTTTCCACCGGCAAGGAGGCCAATTGTGAATGATGGTGGAATGAACGATTTTTTCAGGCAGGCTTTTCAGTTGCAACAGGATATGGCGCAGAAATGGTTCGGCCTCATGACCGGCACTTCCAGCGAAAGGAAGACTGATGCCGATTCTGAAAAGCAGGAACCGGAAAACCCCTTTATGGCCATGTCGTCCCTTTATGAAAACTGGGCCAAAAAGTTTATGGAAAACCCGTGGATGAATGTGTCCACTGCCAACGACATGATGAAGGACGCCTTCACCAAAATGATGTCCGGCGGAAAAACACTGGCCGACCTTTCTCTTGTCTGGCAACAGCTTCTCGGAAAGGATCCTTTCAAATCCCGTGCAGAAATCCTCAAGTTCCTTGACGAGAACAAGGAAGCCTATACCAAACTTGCTCAGGACATGATGCTCCCCTTCGTGCCCGAAACCATGCGTCCCATGTTTGATCAGGCTCAGGAGCTGGTCAAGCAGTACGAGCAGATCGGCAAGGACATGATGAAGCCCTGGATGGAACTGGGCGACAGCAGCGTCGAGTCCTTCAGGAAGATGGCCGGCGGCGACATGTCCGCTTCCACTGACTTCTACAAGGCCGTAACCAAGGCCTATGAAGAGTCCTACGGCAAAATCTTCAATGCTGCCGGTCTCGGTCTGACCAGAGAACAGCATGAAGCGGTCATGACTCAGTTCGACTCCTACTTCAAGATGATGATCTCCATGACCGAACTCATGGCTCTGATGGGCGAAGTGGCTCGCGAAAACATGATTTCCGTTATTGAAAACTACCAGAAGATGTTGGAAGAAGGTAAACAGCCCCTCTCTCTCCGGGAGTTCTACAACCTCTGGATCAAGGTCAACGAAGACGCCTTCATCAAATTTTTTGGTACCCCCCAGTTCTCCAAGATCTTCTGTGAATTTGCCAAGAAAGCCTGCGAATTCAAAATCCATTTTGACAAGGTAATGGAACAGTGCCTCAGCTGGATTCCTGTTCCCAAGAATTCCGATATGGCAAGCCTTTATAAGACAACCTACGACCTCAGAAAATCCGATTACAAGAATACTCAGGAAATTGAGGCATTGCGTCAGGAAGTCGCCTCTTTGCGCGCCATTGTGGAACAACTCGCCAAGCCTGCCGCCAAAAGAGGAGACAAGTAATTCATGGATACGACAAAAATGTTTACCGATGCCATTCAGGAAAGCCTTGATTTTCAGGCCAATGTATTGAAAGGAATCCAGACACTGCTTGATCTGCCCAAAGAGGAAATCAAGTCCGACCTTCTTGACAAGGATGAAGTATTCTCCATCGGCAAGATGAGGCTCTATCACTACAAGCCCGTGAAGACCCACAAGAAGGTTGGCATTCCGGTTCTTATCACCTACGCCCTGGTCAATCGCCAGTACATGATGGACATTCAGCCCGACCGCTCGGTCATCAAGTCTTTCCTTGAAGCCGGCCTCGACGTGTACATCATCGACTGGGGCTATCCCACGGCCGAAGACCGCTACATGTCCATGGACGACCATACCAACTGGTACATGGACGAGTGCGTCAACCACATCATCAGGACCACGGGTCACAAAAAGATCAATCTGCTTGGTGTCTGCCAGGGCGGTACCTTCTCGGTGATCTACACCGCACTGCATCAGGACAAGATCAACGCACTGGTAACCATGGTTACCCCCGTTGACTTCAGCCCCAACGACGCACTCCTCTTTGCCTGGAGCAAATACATGGATGCAGATGCCATGGTAAACGCCTACGGCGTGATCCCCGGCGAGGTCATGAACATGAGTTACCTCATGCTCAAGCCCTTCTCGCTGACCCTCGACAAGTACATCGGACTTGCCACGAACAAGAAGATTGAAGACCCGGAATTTCTCGGCAACTTCATGCGCATGGAAAAATGGATCTTCGACTCCCCGGCTCAGGAAGGCGAAACAATCCGGCAGTTCATCAATGACTGCTACAAGGAAAACAAGCTCATCAAAGGCAAGCTGGAACTGGGCGGCAAAAAGGTTGACCTGAAGAAAATCACCTGCCCGCTGTTTGCCATCTGTGCCGAATACGACCATCTGGTCCCGCTCTCCTCGAGCAAGCCAATCATGGATGCCGTGGGCAGTACCGACAAGACCTTTGCCTCCTTCCCTGTCGGTCATATCGGCATGTATGTAAGTTCAAAAAGCCAGAAGGAAATTGCTCCCCAAATAGGCGAATGGCTTACCAGCAAGAGCAAATAATCAGCCTTTCCCGCTATGGCAGACACCCTCTGCGCACAGAATTGTCATTCAGCCTGAACCGGGACAGTTCCAAGATCAAAAAGGAACGTCCCGGCATCCCCAATACGGGACTGCCGAGACGTTCCGCCTTTCATTTCTGACGGTGTTGCCCACTGGAGGCCTCTCTCCATCCTGGAAAATCTTCAGCAAGACGCCGGAAGTCTTCTCTCCGTCCCTGCAGAAAACCGACTCCATTCTCTCAACAGTCCTCAGCTAACAGTGCAACACTTCACGCATCGCCTCCATATCCCGCTCAGGATGCTTTCTGGAGGCGATTTCAAGCAGTCGCACGGAAAGCAGACGATATATTTCTCTCTGGTCGTTCTTGAGAACACCAAGGTGGCGAGCAACTGTTTTCACGTCATTGCGCTCCATGGGACCGGTGAGAGCCTTTTCCGCTCCCTGCTCCACAAGTTTCGCTATATTGCCGGAAAGCAGTGGAGCCAGTGCCAGGCGTGCCGTATTCTCATCAAAGCCACACTCTTCAAGCAGATCCCATGCTTCCTGTACAAGGCCCACGACCAGATTGCTCGCAAACACTGCGGCAGCATGATATCGAGTTTTATCAATACTTTTCAGGCGTTGAATCTGAAGTTCGGCAGGCAAAAGCCAGTCATACAAGGTCGCAACAGCCGCTGAATCGCCTTCAAGCGTAAAAACTGCCGAAGAAAGACCTTCCCAGCTCTCTTCACGACTGCTGACCGCATACAGAGGATGCAGTGAACAGGCTCCCAGACAGATGTCTGCCGCCTCCTCCAGAACTGCGGCCGGGAGCGAACCGCTGCAATGGCAAACGAGCTTTCCCTCCAGTGGGCATTTCTGCAGCTCTTTCCACACGTCGGCAATACTGCCATCAGGAACCGTAAGAAACAGGATATCACTTTCAGCCACCAGTTCGACCAGTGCGGCAAAATGATGACTGGCAGTCAGGGTAGCAGCCAGGTCTGCAGATTCGCCATGCCTGCTGACATAGCCGACAACAGGCAGCCCCTTTTTCCGAAACAGGAGCCCCAGCGAACAGCCAACCTTTCCCGCACCAATAAAACCGGCCCTCATTTTCCCAACCTCCATGTTTTTCCTTTTTCCGGTCATCGCCCAAGTCAGAGCATCTCCGAACAAGGCAATCGAGACAAGCTGCTTCCCAATATGCAGGCAGAGCAATATCCCTTTCTTTTTCGGTACCGTACTTTTCCCATATGGGGAAGTCTTCTCCCTAACGACCATGATGTTCCCTATAATTGGATGGTTGCCTTACGGGGATGAAGTGTTCCATGGCTTCAACCCACATGGCAGTACCGCAGCAACATAGACTTTTTTATCCAAACACAACATAATTTCTGTCTTCGCAGTGCATACAAAAACCAGTCCGAGTTGAGAATCCTTCCAATCAAGTTTGACTGTTCCTTCTACTGGAGCCGGTCAAAAGTGAACGCTTGCATCCCTGGCCGTGCGGGATTAAGCAAAAGGCACGTTTGCTCAAGGAGACAGACCATTATGGGAAAAATACTCGTTACCGGCGGTACAGGCTATCTTGGCACCCACATGCTCGTGGAACTGGTCAGCA
>CAMLXE010000042.1 GCA_946490455.1 uncultured Desulfovibrio sp.
TGCCAATATAGCGACCGTACCGGTCTATCTGATCATGGAGGCCGTGCTTCCCCGTGCGCTTGGGCCACAGGTCTATGGCAACTTCAACTTCGCAACCAGCGTCTTCACCCAGTTCACGGGCTTTCTGGACATGGGAACGTCCACCTGCTTCTACAATGCCCTGTCCCGCAGGCAGTACGAAATGCCGCTGGTTGCCTTCTATGCCAGAATGTCGGGCATCGTCTTCCTCATCACCATGCTTGCCGGGTTCCTTCTGCTTGTTCCGGAACTGGGCGAGCTGGTCCTGCCCGATGTGCCGATCTGGTACGCGCCGCTCGCCGCCCTCTTCGGCTTTCTGCTCTGGGGAACCCGTGTTGTCCGCTCCATGAATGATGCATTGGGGCTGACCGTTCCCGGCGAACTGCTGCGCAGTGGCGTCAATCTGATTGGCGCCGTCCTCATTCTGCTGCTCTTTGTCCTTGAACTGCTGGATGCCGGAACGCTGTTCGGTCTCCAGTATCTGATGATGGGCAGCATTGTCCTCGGCTGTCTGCTGATTCAGCGTCGCTCGTGGGCGCATATTGATCTTTCTCTGACGCGGGACCAGCGCCGGGCCTACACCCGGGAATTTTCCGACTACAGCATGCCGCTTTTTGTGCAGGCCCTGCTTTCCGCCTCTGCCCTGTCCATTGAACGCTGGATTCTCCAATGGTTCGACGGCAGCGCCCAGCAGGGATACTTTGCCCTTTCCCAGCGTGTCAGTGCAGCCTGCTTCCTCTTTGTTTCGGCCATGACTCCCCTTATCATGCGCGAACTTGCCATTGCCTGGGGAAAGGATGACCGGGAACGCATGGGAGAACTGCTGACCCGCTTTGCCCCCCTGCTGTTCGGCATTGCGGCGTGGTTCTCCTGCTTCACTGTCATTGAAGCCCCTGTTCTGGTCCATCTGTTCGGAGGCGCCGAATTTGCGGCAGCCCTCATTCCGGTCCAGATCATGGCCTTCTATCCGGCACATCAGGCCTACGGCCAGCTTGCCAGCTCGGTTTTCCATGCGACAGGCAGAACCAAAACGCTGCGCAACATGGCCTTTCTGGAGCATTGTGGCGGCCTTGCCCTTGTCTGGCTCTTTGTCGCCCCCCCGGATCTTCTGGGCATGGGACTCGGTGCCACAGGACTGGCGCTCAAAACGGTGCTGTCCCAGTTTGTCATGGTCAATCTGCTCTTCTGGCTCGCATCCAGACTGATTCCGCTGCACTTTCTCCGCAATCTGCTTCTTCAGGGGCTGATTCTCGGCGCCTTTCTGCTCCTTGCCTGGCTCAGCCAGCAGGCAACGGAAATGCTGCTTGCCGATCTGAGTCAGGTTCTTCGCTTCCTTCTGTCCGGTATCGTCTATACGCTTCTCTCCGGTATCCTTGCCCTGCTTGTCCCGTCCCTGTTCGGCTGCTCCCGGCAGGATCTCAAGGAAATGGTCATTCGCGTCCGTTCCATGTTCCGGCGCCGACACTAGGCTGTCCACCTTCTCTGGAGGGATGCTTTCCCATGCCTCTCTTCACCCGACGCGCACAGCTGACGGCAGACCGGCAGCCTGGCCGGTCTGCCGCCAGTTTCCTGTTTGCCGCTTTTACCGGCTTCTCCTCAGGGCCTCATGCACCATCCAGCGATGCAGCCGCAGGTCGTCAGTCAGTTCCGGATGAAAGGAAAGCGCCAGCAGGTTTCCCTGTCTTACGGCAACAGGCTTTCCCTGAACGCAGGCCAGACAGCGTACCTCTGGACCGATGCGTTCAATCAGGGGGGCGCGAATGAAGACAGCCTCCAGCGAATCCCCTGAATCCAGCCCCGGAAAAGGGTCCAGCGTGAGTTCTGTCGAAAAGCTGTCCACCTGTCGCCCAAAGGCATTTCGACGCACGGACGCATCAAGGAGGCCAAGCCGAGGCTGCCGGGGATAATCCAGAATTTCCCTGCACAGCAGAATCAGACCGGCGCAGGTTGCCAGAACCGGAATGCCCGAAGAGCACAGAGCCCGGACCGGCTCCAGCAGATTCCACTCCACAAGGAGCCTGCCCATGACCGTACTCTCCCCTCCCGGCAGAATCAGGCCCTCCAGTCCGTCCAGCTCGCTCTGCCGCCGGACCTCGACAGCCTCCCCTCCGCACAGCGTCACAGCCCGTACATGCTCACGAAAGGCCCCCTGAAGCGCCAGTACGCCAATACGCGCCTTTTTCATCTTACCAGCCCCGTTCCTGCATCCGCTGGTCAGGCGCAATGGACGCCATCTCAAGTCCGGGCATGGCCTCGCCAAGATCACGGGATATTTCTGCCAGTACCTTGTAATCGTTATAATAGGTCACCGCAGAAACAATGGCCTTGGCCCGTCTTTCCGGATTGGAAGACTTGAAGATGCCCGATCCCACGAAGACGCCGTCAAGCCCCAGCTGCATCATGAGCGCCGCATCGGCCGGCGTGGCAATACCGCCGGCAGCGAAGTTGACCACGGGCAGACGTCCTTCGGAATGCACCTTCCGGACCAGCTCCAGCGGGGCACCATGCTCCTTGGCAAAGGTCGGAACCTCTTCCTCCGGCAGCGCGCACAGGGAGCGGATTTCTCCCAGAACCATGCGGCAATGGCGTACGGCCTCAACCACATTTCCCGTTCCCGGCTCTCCCTTTGTCCGGATCATGGCCGCTCCCTCACCAATGCGCCGCAACGCCTCACCAAGGTTTCTGGCGCCGCAGACAAAGGGAATCGCAAAACCATGCTTGTCGATGTGAAAGGCGTCGTCGGCAGGCGTCAGCACTTCGCTCTCATCAATATAATCGACGCCAAGGGCCTCAAGAATTCGTGCTTCCACAATATGCCCGATGCGGGCCTTGGCCATGACCGGAATGGTTACCGCGTCCATGATGCGCAGAATCACGGAAGGATCTGCCATTCTGGCCACCCCGCCGGCCTTGCGGATGTCTGCCGGCACGCGCTCAAGCGCCATGACCGCACAGGCACCGGCATCCTGCGCGATTTTTGCCTGTTCCGGTGTGGTGACATCCATGATGACGCCACCCTTGAGCATTTCTGCCAGTCCTGCCTTGAGCTGAAACGTTCCCTTTTCCATAAAAAAATCTCCTGATTCCAAACAACATTTCGGAAAATCAGGACATAGCAATCTTGCGCGAAAGACATAAGACTTCAGCCTGACATGCGGTCAATCTTTTTCAAAACCATCACAATCGAAATTGTCATGGTGACAAAAGGCCACGACATTTCCGCTTGCATCGGGCAGCCTGTCAGGAAAGCCAAAGTTCAACTACCTATCATTGAACCTCCCTGAAAAAAAAAAAAAAAAGAGGAGCTGCCCCCCCCCCAGCCAAAAACCCCCCCGGGAAGAAATCCTGTCCCCCTCGGGGGGGCTTTTGTCATCTTTCTTCAGGTGGCTACCTTGATGCGGACTCCATGGATGCATAGACCTTACGCGACATTTTGTGTGCTGCATAGAAGCAAACAATAGCTGCCAGAGAGATCACCACACAGGCTCCCCAACCCAGCGTATAGGCACCCGTGATATCAAAAATTCCGGCAACAATGAGGCCGCCAAGCGACATGCCTGCCTGCAGAGGACTTTGCGTAATACCTCGCATTATATTGAAATTCTTTGTACCGAACGTAGCGCTGATAAGGAGCGGTGCGGATACCGTGCCAACTCCAGCCGCAAAACAATAAAATACGATATAGACATAAAACATGGATTGCCCGCAGCTCTGCCCCAGAATGGCCGCAGTAAAGGCAATGGCAAAGGCCAGGAAGGCAATGGCAGATGCCTTGAGCGTCCCAATGCTGTCATGCAGCATACCAAGCAAAATCTTGCCTGCTACTCCAAACAGAGAAGACAGCGCAATGACACTTGAAGCAAAAGTCGGTCCATACAGATCGGAGATATAGGGATTTATCTGGCGCATAGGAGCGGAACAAACCAGCCCCATGAGGAAGAATCCCAGCATGAACAGCCAGAAGAACGGTTGCCGTTTGCTCTCACCAGGAGAAATTTCCAGATCTCCCTCCGAGGAGAAGGACGCTTTCTTGACCTTTTTCTCCTCAACTGTCGAATCCTCGCCGTACGCCTTGAGTCCCATGGACTCCGGGGTAGGACGAAGCACAAAAAATACCACGGGACAGGCAATCAGGATGATGATGAACCCGGTGTACTGATAGGCGGCACGCCATCCATAGTTCAGGATGAACTGGTTCACCAGAGGCGCCAGAATGGACCCTCCCAGTCCTATACCGGCAAGAGTGATGCTCATGGCCAGACCGCGCCGTTTCGTAAACCACGCGGTAATCATCATGGATACGGGCATGAAGCAGGCGCCCGCCCAAAAAATACCGAGGACCACCGCGGAAAGATAGAACTGAAAGATGCTGTGTGCAAATGAATAGGACAGATATGAAAGACCGAAACCAAGCACCGTCAGGGTGAGAACAATGCGCATCCTGGCCCGATTGGAATAAATTTTACCCCAAAGCGGAGAAATGACCATACCGCACAGTGCCACAATGGTTGTGCTCAAGGTAAACGCACTGCGAGACACGCCCAGTTCCTTGGTCACCGACTGCAGGTACAATGTGGCCGTGGCATTGATAATTGGCGAAGAGAGTGCGCAAATGAAAGCACATCCGATACAAATGGCCCATGCATAATGAATATTTCCCATGAGCTTCTGCAGAGCTTTCACAAAAACCTCCCCAGGTTAAGATAGAATACAACTGTGTGCCCGGGCACACGTCACACTGAGGCCTCTACACAGCCATCTGTGTGGCAAAAATCTTTCGCGATGAGGCATAGGACCAGATAAAGCAGCCCCCAGCCAGCAGACTGAGTACAATACAGGCCCCCCATCCTGGAACATAGCTGCCGATCAGATCAAATACCCCTGCCAGTGCCAATCCCCCAAGCGACATGCCCAGCTGGATCGGACTCTGCGCAATCCCACGCATCAGATTAAAGTCACGCGTACCAAAGGTACCACTGATAAGCAGCGGTGCCGAAACCGACCCCACTGCATTGCCCACACCATAGACACAGGCCATCACATATAGCAGCATGCGGTCCTCTCCCCCAATAAGCAATGCGAAACTTAATGCCATGAGAGAGAAGGCAAACATGGCTCCATAAATGGGACCGATTCGATCGGTGATCCAGCCCAGCAGCAATTTGCCAAAGATACCCACAAATGAATACAGGGCCACAATGGTCGCGGCCAGTGTGGCGTCATGAAGATCCGTAACATAGGGGAAAATCTGCCGCAGAGGTGCGGAACATACGAATCCCAGCAGAAACATGCCAAACAGATGCACCCAGAAAAAGGCATGCTTTCTGGCCTGGTCCAGAGGAATGTCAAGTTCCCTGTCGGTGACGGAGGAGCCTGACTCGACGCCAGGCTCCTCGGCGCCATAGGGTTCCATCCCCATGGACTTCGGGGTCTGCCGCAGCAAGAGCAATGTCAGGGGACGATGATGCAGAATACTCCAGCCCCCACGATCTGATACCCATGCCGCCAGCCATACGTTGCGATAACCCATATAATAAGGTTACTGAGACAGGTTCCGCCAATTCCTATTCCCCCGAGAGCGATGCTCATCGCAAGTCCACGCCGTTTTTTGAACCAGCTTGTAATCAGCATGGACATGGGCATGAGTGCACACCCCGAAAAGGTCAACCCGACGCATGCCGCCGAAATATAAAGATGAAAAGCATTCTGGGCCAGGGAATACGACATGTAGGAAAGGGAAAAAAGCGCTGCCGCTACCGTGAGTACGGGTTTCATCCGCCACATGGAATAGATCTTGCCCCACAGGGGCGAAAGCAGCATGCCGCAGATGCCCACGATGGTACTCGTAAACGTGAACGAACTGCGCGAGATATTGAAATCTGCTGTAACCACATTGAGATAAAGACTTCCCAACGTGTTTACAAGTGGAACCGTAAAGATCATCAAAATGAAACAGTAGGCACAAATGACCCACGCATAATGAAAACGGCGCCTGGTACCCATGCTGCGTTCCTGTCAGGAATTTCCAGATGTTACAGAGCTTGCAGTGAAATTCCATGCGCACTGTGCATGCAGTGCGGCGCCAAGAGGAAGTGCATCCTCATTGAACACTATCTTGGGATTATGGGCAGGATAAAGAGATCCATCGCCGGCAGGTCTGCACCCCAGACTGAAGAATACACTGGGGATCTTTTCTGTAACACGTGAAAAGTCGTCCGAGGCGCTTGAGGGCGGATACGGAAGAAGCGTAAGGCCAAGCTCCGTTACGGACTGCTTCATGAATTCAAGAAGCGCGGGGTCCGTGTACATGGCCGGAATATCATTGAGAACTTCATACGTTAATGTGGTGCCAAAGGCAGCCGCCGTGTGTTCGGCAATTTCATGAAGGCGGGACCGCAGATGCTTACGAAGATTGGGATCAAAGGTCCGCATGGTTCCCTGCAGCACCACCTGATCTGGAATCACATTGAAGGTGGTCCCCCCGGAAAACTGACCGAACGTAAAGGAAGCCGTCTGATCTGGTGGTGTTTCCCGTGCTATCAGGGTCTGCATGGCAAGAAAGACATGAACACCGGCATTGATGGGATCTATACCAAGATGGGGCCAGGCCCATGGCACCCCTTTCCTGTGATGGTCATCTTCATGCTGTCACTGGAAGCACAGGTATAGCCGGGACAGATGGCCACCGTTCCAACGGGATTACGCGCGTTCACATGCATATCGACCGCTGCTTCCATCCCCTCCAGGATACCCGCGTCAATCATCGGCTGCGAGCCGATACCAAATTCCTCGCCAGGCTGAAACATGAGGCGGACACATCCATGGAGATCGTCCTTGTGGGCGGAAAGCATGGACGCTGCCGTCAGGAGCATGGCCGTATGCAAATCATGCCCACAACAGTGTCCGTAGCCTGTGGTGGACGCAAAAGGCAGCCCCGAATCTTCCTTTACGGGGAGCGCATCCATATCGGCACGCAACAGTACGGAACGACCTTTTTTGCCTCCTCTGATATCGGCAGTAATCCCGCATTTTGAAATTTCTCTCGGCTCCAGTCCCATGGAACGGAGACGATCCATAACATACTGTGCCGTCATGGGAAGATCATCGCGAATCTCTGGATGCTGATGCAACCATCTCCTGTCTGCAACAAGCTGAGCTTTTGAAGCATTGGCCAAGGTGAGAAAATCTATCATGGTATCTCCCCTGTTTGAACAGTTATGATCCATCACAGTATATCAATGTAGTATGCCAACTGCAGGTTCTGCAAACATGTACAGCCATGGCGCAAAAAATCAAGCCCTTTCTGAAAATTCTGCCGCCTCTCTACTGCAGAATACCCATATCGCCACGATAACAGATACAAAATAATTTTCTGTATTGGAGCATCAATGTTCTGTGTCCATTCAAAAGACGAAACAGTTCACTTTCATTCGCAAAGCCTATTCCGAGCTACTCCGCAGCCTCCTTTCGCAGTTTTTCAAGCAGCCTGTCCATATTGGCAATTTCCTGAACCTTCCAGACATCCTGTTCGGCCCTTACGCGCAGATCAACGCGATAGTCGCGCCCGTTGCCATAATCATGAATGACAGCGGGTACAACATAACTGCCGGAGGCTTCCTTTCTGACCGCGGCAGAACGCTTCAGCTCCTTCCGTCCCGTGGATACGTCACGCATCAGAGGCGCAATCAGCCCATCCGGAGATCCGGAAGGCTTCTTGCCGGCAAAGGCTCCCGAAGTCACTCCGTAACGGACAAAGGACTCCACTTCGCTTTTGAGCAGCATCTTGACCTGTCTTGCCATTTCCGGCTGCCGTATGGAAGAAGCCATCAGAGCAAGCAGAGGCGGCAGGCCACTTGTGTCAATGGTACCAACCTGCTGCAGGGTATTCACAACAGACGAGGCTCCCTGTTCAAGAAGGCTGTCCATATCCACATGCCGTTCAAAAGCCTTCATGTCCTGCGTATCAATGGCCTTCTGAATTGCAGTGAGAACGGTCTCCGGTCTCCCGGCAGGAGCAGCGGCGGCATTTCCGCAAAGACAGGCAACAAGGACAAGTCCCAGAAAGAAGCAAACAGCACGCATCGTCTATTCTGCCTCCACCTTCACGGCTTCCTGCCCCGCCGACTCGAAACGCTGTGCCAGATCAAGGAACAGCGCGGCAGCCTGACGTGTGGCATCCATCTTTTCCGGATGATTCCGGACCCGCCGCTCCACCCACGCCGCGACATAGAGGATGCTGTCCGTATCCAGCCGTCCGGCATCTCCCTTTCTCCTGATGGTCTGAGCCAGCGCCTCACGACTCTGCTCCCTCGAAACGACAGCCTGCTGATAGAGCTTTCCCGCTTCCGCAACCTGCGCTCCCAGCTCGGCCGCTCTGCCGCTGTTTCCCTGCGCCTGTGCCGCATCACGGGCAAAGACAAGTTCCGAATAGCGGGCATTGGCGGCAACTACGCGCTGGGCCCCCTGCTGCAGATCATTCATCTGGGCAGTAAAGTCAGGCAGGGCAATGATTCCCTGCAAGGTTCCCGAAAGTCCCCGGAACTGTCCGGCATAGGCCAGATAGAAACGACGTTTCTGTTCGGGAGAAAGCGTCCTGCCGTCCGTCGGTTCGTCGAGAGAACGGGCTACAGCCTCCATAAAGCGGTCAATGTACAGAGAATACAGAGAGGAAAGCATGTCCCGCGTATAGACATGCGCCAGCGCAGCACTCCGCCCGGCAGGCAGATCGTCACCAATCCAGGCCAGACCGCGCATACCGACGCCATACCGGAGATTGGCTTCCCGAAGGCTGCTGGTCAGAACGCCGGATCTGCCTGTGGGGATATAGTTCTGCCTCAACCAGCGGGCCAGATCATCAATGAAGGCTATCCGTACGACCGAGTCATCCTTGCGGCCCGCATCCGCAGGGATGGTTGTTTCCGTTCTGGCCAGAGGCCCGCGTACGGCAGCACCGCCCTCCTGCACATGGCCATCGGCCATGGCCGCATCAAGGCTGTCATACCGTTCATTGGGATCTTCCCGGTGTGGCGGTGCGCCTGGCAGACTGTCTCCGGCGGTTGAGCCCACTTCCGGAGTCGGCGGCTGCCCGCCGAGCCTGTCATACACGCTGGACGCCAGATCAACGGCAGAGCCTTCTATCTGCGCAGCAAGCTTTTCCCGCACATCGGGATGGCCTGCCAGCCAGAACCAGAGCGACCCTCCAACCAGTACAATGACCACAACCAGCAGCCACCAAAAAGGCTTTCTGGAGCCGGAACGGCTTTGAGCATACGAAGCGGACTGTCCGGATCTGTCCATGTAATCTCCTTAAATTCCATAATGAAAGCAAGATACTGCAACAGGTTTTCTTCCCTTTTGGGTACACCATTTTCCCGGAGCTGTGAAGCATGACGGAAAGGGACATCCCGCCGGCACACCATCTCTGTCTTTCTGCAAATTATCATTGCGCTCTAATACGGAGCCTCCTATGATAAAAGAAAGAGAACCTTTTACCCCAAGGAGAAAAACATATGTCCGCAACTTCAAACAATTCCAAGACCACTCCCGATCAGCAGGCTTCCAGAAGTACCTGCGTCATCACGCAGGAAGGGCAAGAGGTTCAGGTGACCGTCAATACTGGCACTGGCGAAGTGACCTATCAGACCCCCTGCTCCTGCACGCAGAAGGAAGAAACCGGCAAGCCCTGCAAGAGTGAAAACATTACTTCTCCCGTCAGCTGAGCCACAGACAGAACCCGTTATCGATTTTGCCCTGATCTCCCAAAATCCTTGCGACCTGCCCGGAAGAACGTATCAGAAACCTTCCGGTTGCCATTCAGGAAAATGACACCCCCTTTC
>CAMLXE010000043.1 GCA_946490455.1 uncultured Desulfovibrio sp.
TTGAGGTGGTAGTGGGAATTCCTGTGCGGGTTCGAGTCCCGCCCTCGGCACCATGTCGAAGATAAAGCCCGTTAAGATTTATGGTCTTAACGGGCTTTGTTTTTGTTCGCGGTAGCTGCTGTTCGTGAGTGGCGGATCTCTTGAACCTGTATTTCCTACGATTCACGAATTCCGAGAGCAAAGTTCTGCCATGCAGGCGATTCGGAAGATGATGACATTGGCTACTTCTGGCTGAAGGGGATTCAATTCCTTTATCGTTGAGGAAAACGAAAACAGTTTTGCCTCCGTAAGGCACTTTGACCGTATGCCTGTCGATGCGCAGAAGCTGCGACTCAGGGCAACATTCTCGTTCACTCGTCACTGCTCCCCCCGGACTGGCGAGAACGAATCAAAAATAAGTAATATTGAGGTGCAGTGTTCCCTGGCTGTAGCGTTGCGTGGAAGGAATACTGAGCCTCCACCTGGGTTGCGTGCTGCCCGGATTCAACAGATGCAACAGATTGTCCGGATGTTTTGGCGAGATGGTCTGATATGTTGCAGTTACCATGGTGTGCATCGTAGTGTTCTGGAAAACGTGGCATCGGTCAGGGGATCTTTCTTCATGCATGACAGATTATTTTCTTGACGTGCGTGAGAAGCTGTGCAGGTGTGAAGGGTAACGACCGTATCTTTAAGGTGAGTCTGGTATGACGTTTTTTTTACAGTGTGCCAGTCGATGGAGCCGATGTGCTTTTCCCGTTCTGGCGGCAGTTCTGTATTTGTATCTTGGAACGGGATTATGCAGAGCCTCAAAGGATACTCCTGTTTCAGAATGGAAAGCCATGAGCATGATACCACAGTCTTCCAGCAGTTCCAGAACGGCTATGGCTGGTTTTGTCATGGATATGCTACCACTTCTTGGGGAAAATGGGCGAATCCTGTCCATTGCCCCAGGCTGCCGTGCAGTTACCGGTATTCTTGATGGTAAACCTTTTGTCTGGAGCCGGGATGCTGGCATGATATGTCTTGTCCCTCCGGAAAGATACTATGGCATGGGAAGGTTTCTGAGCGACGACGGTCGGGTCATGGCGGGATTTGTAACAATCAACCGTGAGAGATATCCCATTGATAACAGCGTGGCATGGACTCGTCCCGGTTTTCTCTGGAAACGCGGCGAAGGCACTCACGGCATGCTTGAACATGGTATTGTGGATGTTGAGTGGTTTGGTCTTTCGGCTGATGGCCGGGTTGCGCTTGGGTATGGGAAGGAGCCCATTCCCGGGGCTCCCGCGGCAGATGCGCCCTGGGAGGAACAGGAACGCTTTGCCAATACCCCGGAGGGAAAGGCTGCCAGAAGCCGGGGGAATCTGGATCACCGCTCGTTCTGGTTCAGCGTGCGGGATCGCAGACAGCCCGGCGAGATTCCGGGATTCGAGTATCCACAGTTTCTGCCTGAGAGAGTCCTGAGCCGCGACGGGAAAAAGGTCTTGTTGCGTAAGAGCAATTCCACCTTCATTCTTGATCTTCGGACAGGAGAGAGGCGTGAGCTGACTTTTGGTGGAGCCGTACCTCTTTCGGGGCTTCCTGTGCAGGAAAAGAATCTGGTCCGGGCCGGAGATCCGAAAAATCCTCTCTTTCGTTGGGGAAAAAGCAAATATATGACAGGGGTTCGCTCACAGCACAGGCTCATTCCCGAATCCTTTCTGGGGGAAGAAGCTCCGGACAGCCCCATGCATCGCGACTGGCTTGTCAAGGAGACGTTCTTTTGTGTTCCGAACTTCGATGCGAGCTTTTTCGCCTGCTATGTTACCCTGAAATCCAGAGAAAATAACAGTAATTGGGTGAATCATGCCCGTTCCAGATTCCATCTCAACGTGATTGTGCGTCTTGATGACGAGGGCAATGGAATTCCCATTGATGACGATTATGGCAGTGGAGGACCGTGGGGAATTGACATCAGCGATGACGGAAAGACCGTTCTGTACATGAAGAGCAATGAGGTCTGGATATGGAATGAGGATTTCCGCCTTCCGGGGAGAACCGTTCCTGATCCGGTGCGCCTTGTCGATTATCTGGAGGCAGCGGGACTTGTCGTTCCCTTCGAGCGTTCCGTGACGCAGGCTGTCATGAGTCCGGACGGGCGTTGCTTCTATGGAGAGCTGGCCAGAGAGGGGAGTGAGGCTCCCTTCCCCTGGGAAGTCTTTCTTGCCTGTATGGGCAAGGTACCACCGCCCGACTGGGAGAAGGCAGAATGAAGAATGGA
Organism: uncultured Desulfovibrio sp.; assembly: GCA_946490455.1. GTDB lineage: Bacteria > Desulfobacterota > Desulfovibrionia > Desulfovibrionales > Desulfovibrionaceae > Bilophila. The sequence continues at coordinate 2,243 of CAMLXE010000043.1, forward strand.
TTTCCTGTACGCCTGTTCGATCTCCGCGGCAGGGATCCGTTTGCAGCCCGAATCGGATTCCTTTGAGCGCGTCCGTCGTCCTGCGAAAAATTTTTGAGGATGGGCTTCACAGACATTGTTTGAATGTGTTCTGTTGAACAGTGACAAACCGAAAAGGCATATCAGATTGAGGACAAGATGTTTTGTTGTGATGAAGGGTTACGTCTGACAGAATGTGGCGTGGAAAAGCCTCTCGCAGCAAGTGGGTACAGGGAAGCTGTTCACTCTCGGTGAGATTGATGGACAGGAGACAAAATGCCGCGGGAAGAGAAATGGCAGCTTCCCGCGGCAGATCATTTTTTTAGAGTGCAGGTGCTAGAAGGAATAGCGCAGACCAACAGTACCACGCCATTCTTCGTCGATGGTGGCGCCTTCGGTCCGCTCCACGTCGATCCATGCGTAAACGGCGTCTGTCAGGCGGATGTTGCTACCAATGCCGTATTCGACCCAGGTGTCGTCGCCGTCCAGCTTGTAGGTGTTGAGCATTCCGTTATTTTGACCTGAAATTTTGGCATCGCCCATGAACTGCTGCACCACGGAGGCGCGGGCATAGATGTCGCCTCTGTCGTCAGGGAGCTTGAAGCCGGCAGCGAGACCTGCCCGACCGATGAGGCTGTCGGTATCATCAATGTCGTAGCGGGCGGAACCGAGACCGAACTTGTCGCCTTCGATATAGGTGTAGGCGAGTTCTGCCTGTGGTTCGAGGTAGAACAGTTCGTTCAGATCGACGCGCCAGCCTACTTCGCCGGAGAGCGAGGCAACAAGGCTGTCCAGAGTGCCGTCATGACCATCCACACTCATGTCGGTCCTGAAGGTTCCGATGCGTCCCACCACGTCGGCAAAAAGGCCGTTTTGAGCCATCCAGACACCATAGCCGGCGAGAGCCACGCCTTCCATGTCGGACGAGCCACGGCTGTGGTCGATGTCTCCATGCGTGAAGCTTGCGGCAAGACCAAGGCGAACATTCTGTCCCGCTGCGGTATCCGCACCAATCTGGATAGTATTGAAATTATTGGTCAGTCCACTGTCTCCCTTGAGTTTGCCTCCATCCCAGCGAACCCACAGACCGTGTTCACCGTTTGCAGAACGGAGATCTCCCATCCGTTTGCGCAGATCGTTTGTCAGAATGCGGTCAAGGGCAACGGAAGAAACGGATGCCGTTTCCAGAGCCGCTTCCATCACCCTGTTTTTGCCCATACTGGTATTGCCGTCCGGCCCAATGGTCAGAGCACCGTTTACAAGTCCCTCGTCCACGTTTCCGGTCACCGTGAGACTCCTGTCATCTGAGGAAACTTGTTGAACAAGGGTGGCTGCCTGTTCGGCCGTGAGATCGTCCGAAGTTACACCAGTCAGATTGACATTAAGCGAGGCATTCTGTGCCGTCCCGGCTGTCAGGCTACCAGCCTGCCCGTTGTCCACGGCCATGTTCACCGTACCGGAACCGGTCAGCTTGTCAACCTGTACATCAACTTCAGGGTTCAGATTGACAACGCCGTCATTCATGGAAAGATTGTTCAGGGGGGCCTGCATGGTGCCCGCCCCCCCGTCATCGACGGTTGCAATGGCCGTTGGCGTCCATGTGGCTCCGTCATTGAGAGCCAGCAACATGCCGGAGACTGAAAGCTTGTCGTCTGCAGGTTTCTTGTCCTCTCCGTAGGTTATGGAAGCATTGCCGTTCCACCAGGAATCCGTACCGTTCAGCGTTACATCGACAATGGCGTCAACTTTCGTACCGGACGATTTGTCATGGTAGTTGAAGTCGATGTTTCCGTTCATCTGCACGGTTCCGGTTCCCGACTTGTTGATGAGGACAGCCGCGTCACCTCGTGCAACCACGGCGTTTCCTGTACCTCCCCGGGTATTGACATAGAGATCACCATCGATATTGATCTTCCCCTGGGACAGCGCGACAATGGCTGTCGCCTTTCCGGGATCGCCATCAGTCACATCGATAAAGGTCTGACCCGCGTCAATATTGATGGTAGCCACGGGCCCGGTGGCCGTAGTGGTGCTGTTCTGTGCAAATATACCGTAAGTATAGTCATTTTCGGAGTGGGACCTTACAGACAGCGTATCGGTATAGATATTGATTTCGCCGCCACTGGCATTGGGTCCTCCATATTGCGAAGTCGAATTGGCGTAGGCCCATATTGCCGTACTGAACCCGGTATTCGTCACATCAACAGAGAAGGAGCTGGTTCTTTTGTCCGCACTTCCGATGTTGATTCGTGGAACAGCCTTATCGGTAAAGCTTGATGCGGACAGGCCTATGGTATTACCAGCCGGGTTATTCGTATTGGTTTTAAGAGAAATATTGTCGCCGGTAAAATTGAGTGTACCTGCTGAGCCGAGGTATGCCTGTGCGTATACGATTCGGGTATCATCACCATTGTAGGCAATGTCTCCGGAAATGGTTTCTTCTTGCCCCTGAAGAGCCTTATACTGGTCGGCTTCCGCTACAGATGCTCCGCCCATGACCAGCATACCGGCCACGGCCAGAGAGCCGAATACATTCATAAGGTTGCATTTTTTCAGAACCGATCTGTACCGGTTGACAAGGTTGGTGATCGCGCCTTTGGTCATCATGGTTGTCCTCCTCAAATGACACGTTGTCTCTGATCGCAGAATCCTTCCTGCCTTTTGTCTGACAGCATCCTGACAATTGGTTTCGACCCCATCGTCATTCGGCATCAGCAGCATGATCCCAGCATGGCTGCAGAAAGCGGTGGAAAAGTTCTCACATGCGAGCGCCTGCCATTTCGCCTTTGAAAGCAACGTGTTCTGTGAAAAATGTTCCCTTGTGCCAGTGGATTCGGAATGTTCTCCTCTATTCCTTCCGTATCGACAGGCAGAGCCATTCTGTGGACCCTCCAGTTTTCGGTCGCCTGTCTGAACAAACGGATCAGAACCGGTTCGTTATGCGAACAGATCGATCGTTGCCTTGGCAGTGCGGTCAGAAGCGGATGTTCATGGGAGTGTGTGCAGCAGGCTTGTTGTTTGTGATCATTTCGCCGGGATGTTTCTCCTTTGCTGGCGGCCAAACATTTCGTGCGCACAAATCCAGACTTCGCATGATTTCCGGTACAAGCAGAATGTCATGCACAGGTCACAGAAGTGGCATCTGTGAAGGACAGTTGGTGATGGCCTTGCTGCTCTTTTGGAACTCCGTATCTGCTACTCGTTGATTTAATGGGGCCGGACGGCTAAAGTTGGGTTGTCATGTCGTAACTTCAACCGCTCACAAGACTTTTACCTATATTTTAACTAAAATCACATAAATACGATAAAAAGTCTTATTTTGAATAAAAAATAATTACTGATTTATTTTAGTATGTTTTGTTTAGTTTGGCGGTATATTTTAGGTAAATGTTTGGGGCATAGGAACTTTTACCTAATGAAAACATTGGGAGATCGTATTCGATTTATTCGAGGGATGACTAGCCAGGTACAGTTTGCAGCTAGTCTTGAAATTGCCCAGACAAAGTTGAGCCGTTACGAACGGAATACCACCGTTCCTGATCTGGAGTTTCTGGTTCGACTGTCTCAGAAATATTCCGTCTCACTGGAATGGCTCATCACAGGCAACGCAAGCAGAGAATCTCCACAGACGTTGGGGGAAGCCGCAGAGGGATTGAACGCAGATGGCCATGCTGATGAGGCTTCTTCAATGCTGTCTGTTCCTGGACTTCAGCAGGAACTGGCAATGGAGAGGATGGAACGTCGTGAACTGACAGCAGAAAATCGCAAGCTTCATCAGGAGAAGGAAGCGCTGTTGCGCGAGAATGGAGAATTGCGGGAAAAGGTCGCCAGACTGGAAGAGCGCAAGAATCATTTGTCGCATTGAATGAGGAAATGGGATGACGCTTCATGATCATTCAACAGATGGATGCGCATGTTGAGTGATGGTGTGAAACCTCGCCATATATTTTCTTCTTCCATTACTGGATGGCAGACATAAAAAAAGACCTCCACCGTTGGGGGATGTTCCTTGAGAAGAGAGCCGGTAGTGAATGATTCCCGGCAGTATCTTGCATGGAGCGGGTGCAGACGTCCTCCGGGGATGGATGACGGCGGCTTTGGGATTTATTGGGAAGGCTGGAGAGGTCATCCTGTCTGGAGACCTCTCCACTGGGCAGCTCAAGATTTTTGGGAAGATTGGATACCCTTGATGGCAAGCAGGCCATCAAGAATGCTCCAGGGGTTGGGCGGACAGCCGGGGATGAAGAGATCCACGGGAAGAAGTTCGGCAAGCCCCTTGCTGCATTCCCTGCTGCCGCGGAAGATTCCACCTGAGATGGCACAGGTGCCAACGGCGATGACAAGACGCGGCTCAGGAGTCGCTTCATAGGTATCGAGCAGGGCCTGTCGCATGTTTTCCGTAACGGGACCAGTGACCACAAGGCCGTCTGCATGGCGTGGGGAGGCAACAAAGTCGATTCCGAAGCGGCCGAGGTCATAGACCAGGGTGCCAAGAACATTGGTATCTGCCTCACAGGCATTGCAGCCGCCGGCACTGACTTCACGCAGTTTCAGGGAGCGGGAGAACAGGGAAAGGTCTCGCTGTGGCTGAGTGGCCGGCCTTTCGGAGCCTGTGACAATAAGGCCTTCTCTGGAAAAGGACGCTACGTGGTGGTCATGCGTAAACGTGATCTTTCCTTCAGTGCAGATTCGGCTGCATGCACCGCAGAACAGACAGCGCCCCATGTCCAGGATCGGTCCTTCCGGGCTCAGGGTGAGCGCTCCTGAAGGACATACATCCAGACAGGCATGGCAGTTGCCGCAGGGTGAAGGATGCAGGGCCGGGAGTCCGAGATAGCGGTCAGAAAGACCAGGCTGGACTTCTGGATAGTTGAGTGTGCGGTATTGCTGGTGTACTCGTTCCTTGAAAATATGCAGCATGGCGTTTCCGTGTGCGGCCGTGGTGGCCTTTATGCTCCGGGAGAATAGATCTCCCGGATAAATTAGATGTCTGCCGGTCCGGATTGCTCCTGGAACAGCGGGCATACTGTTCAGGGTATGGAGAAACGTAATTTGCTGAATGGACCTGTTCTTTTGGAGAAGGTGTCCATCCTTTCCAGCCGGAAACAGTTTTATAAATCGTGTCCGCAGTAGGACAGATTGAAGCTCTTGTTGCACAGGGGAAAGTCCGAAATCTGTTCCCCGCGCAGGGCCATGGACAGTCCCATCCAGTTATGAAACGATGGATCAACGATCTTATAGGCCCGAAACTTTCCGTTTTCGTCGGTAATGCCCACATGGCAGACTTCGCCGCGCCAGCCCTCTACAAGTCCTACGGCACAGCGGTTCGGAGGAAGCTCTGGAAGTTCCGTGCAGCAGCTCTTTTCTGAAGGTGCAAAGGCCAGCCGCATAAGCGCCGTTTCCACGGCCTGCACGGAATCATCGACTTCCCGGCTTCGGACCAGCGTACGGGCAAGCACATCGCCTGTACGTTCCTCGCGCAGCGTGATCCCTTCTGTCGCCAGTTCATCCGTGGGAAAGGCAAAGCGAGCGTCACGGCTCACTCCGCAGGCGCGGGCTGCCATGCCCACCAGTCCAAGGTTGATGGCGTCCTGTCTGGACACACAGCCTGTTCCGGAGAGACGGGCAAGCACACTGTGAGAGGCCAGCATGGTGTCCACAGCACCGCGCACGTCTCTGTACGCGGTACGCAACCGCCCCACAATATCCTGACAGCGCGCGGTATCGGCATCCAGTGCCGTCCCTCCGGGGCAGACCAGATTCCGTCCAAAGCGATTGCCGCAGAGGGTGGCGGTCATGTTCAGAAAATCTCCCCGAATACGCCCGTTCCATGAAGCCGTGGGCAAAAAGCCAGTATCGCCACCGATGGCACCCAGGTCGCCCGTATGGTTGGCCAGTCGTTCAAGCTCCAGTGCTGCACGCCGCAACAGCCTTCCTCGTTCGGGAACGGAGACCCCTGTCAGGCGTTCCAGCAGGGTACAATAGGCTGTAGTGTGTGCAATCGTTGAGTCGCCGGCCACACATTCCATAATTTTGAGGGTACGAACGGCCGGGCCTGCAAGAATCAGGCGCTCCACATCACGGTGCTGAAAGCCAAGCTGTATTTCCAGATGCATGACATTTTCGCCATAGCATTGAAAACGAAAATGACCGGGTTCTATGATGCCGGCATGGACCGGTCCCACGGCAACTTCGTGAACTTCATTGCCTGTCACACGGTAGTAGCTGGTCTGTGCCGGCCCGGGACGATCCTCTGCAGAACCAGTCTGGGGAGGACAGAAGCGAACAGGTTTGAGCCAGGGATGACCTTCCGGCCGGATACGCCACTGTTCAAAGATTTCCCGTTCAAAGAGGTGTACCTGAGGGCAGCGTGGCGTCATGGAGTCAAAGGCCGTGAGCGGCTGGGTACGCAGGGCTGAAAGAGTATGGGTACTGTCATCGGCAAGCAGACAGAAGAGGCCGACACCCTGTGACTCCGGAAGACCAAAGAGAGCAATAACACGCTGCCCTGCCTGAACGCTGGAGATGACTGTTGCGGCCAGCATCTCGGCAGAGAGAACGGGTACATCGGCCAGAGCAATGGAATCAATATGGCTGAAGTTCATGATCTAGCCTCCGATCAGGAGCGCACCGCGCTGGAGAAAGGTAGAAAGCCAGGCCGGAACATACACGCCGAGACAGAGTGCGAGCAGTCCCAAAACCAGAGGGGGAAGCACACTGAAAACAGATTCGGGCAGAGTTTGCTGCATGTCCCGGGGGCGTGTTCCCTGCACCATGCGCAGTACAGGAATGGACATGCCCACAAAGATGACGGCCAGTGCCCCCAGATAGATGGCAGCCACTACAGGTGAATTTTGCGCAAAAATCCCTTTCAGGATAGTAAATTCGCTGACAAAGATCCCGAATGGCGGAGAGCCGACAATGGCAAGAAAGCCGGCAGTCCAGAGCGCTCCTGTGATGGGCATGGTCCAGCGCATCCCCCGGACATCGTAGCTTGAGAGCGTATGGTAGCGGGTCAGGATGTTTCCGGCGAGAAGAAAGAGCATGCTTTTGGTCAGGGAATGACAGACGGCATGGAGCAGTGCGCCGAATACGGCCACACCACCGATCCCTACACCAAGAGCAAGAATGCCCATGTGTTCGACACTGGAATAGGCAAGCAGACGCTTGTAATGACCCTGTCCCACAATGAAGACTGCGGCTGTACACATGGATACAAGGCCGAAAAAGACCATGAGGGAGGCGCTGAATTCGCCAAGATGGGCTGCCAGCAGGATCTGATGGCCACGCAGAATACCGAGAAAGGCGCAGTTGAGCAGAGCTCCAGAGAGCAGAGCCGAGATGAGTGACGGGGCCTGACTGTGGGCGTCGGGGAGCCAGTTGTGGAGAGGAGCCAGTCCCATTTTGGTACCATAGCC
>CAMLXE010000044.1 GCA_946490455.1 uncultured Desulfovibrio sp.
TTCAAGGAACACTTTTTTCAAAAAATATTGCATCAATTCAAATGGCTGAAAGACATTTTACTGTCTATCCTCTTTTCTTTCTTGTCCCCTGTACTCAGTTCAATGAAATGTCACAATGGTGTAACTACTCGTATCTCTTTATTCTTTACCGTTGATACAAAAATATCCCCTGTCTGTATGGTGTATGGCAATACGCCAATACAGGATTTTTCCCGACACCGAATCTGCACCTCTCCTGCCCACATGCCATCTCTCATCATGGGAAAGGGCAGCAGCAGGCAGAAAGGATAACTGCCGCCAACATTTTCTGGCTCCAGCAATTACATTGTCCCAGACAATAATTCAAGTTCAACCTATCAAAAATAATGCTCATTTTATGATTTCTTTCGGTTATTGACATAATAACGCTCCAACGCCTGGCTGAAAATTCATCTATTTTTCATTCTTACAAAGTCATTTTTCATAATCAGCAAAACACAGTAGATTCAATGCAATAAAAAATAGGAGCATAACAATTTTTCATCTTTCCCTTGACATATGGCCTTTTCACATTATGCTCATTTGTGCAAAATATGGAGTCTCCTCATGCCAAGGCCACGCTGTTGCCGTTATGTAGAGCGCAAACCTTTCATTACCTATTTCAAACCTCAAGGTATCCCGATGACGGAGCTGACGGAAACGGGATTGACTGTCGAGGGGCTTGAAGCCATCAGACTGGCTGACCTTGAAGGACTGACGTCCGAAGCCGCAGCCAGACGGATGCGCGTTTCCCGACACACCTTCGGAAGGATACTGGCAGAAGCCCGGCGTACTGTGGCCGATGCGCTGGTCAATGGTCTTGCTCTGCGCATTTCCGGAGGGACATATGAAGTTCTGCCCAAAAGGTGTTTCACCAATCAGGAGGTACATATGCTGATAGCTGTATCCAGTGAAGGACCATCTCTTGACGATATGGTTGATCCCCGTTTTGGACGTGCTGGCGGTTTCGTCCTCGTCGATCCCGATACCATGACCAGCACCTATCTTGATAACGGAGCATCACAAACGCTGGCACAGGGAGCAGGTATCGAAACAGCGGAAAGGATGGCTGCTGCCGGAGTTGGCGTTGTCCTGAGCGGGTATGTTGGCCCCAAGGCCTTTGAGGCACTTCGGGCAGCAGGGATTCAAATCTGTCAGGATCTTGATGGGATGACCGTCCATGAGGCTGTCAAACGTTTCATCAATGGCGATGTTGCCTTCGCCGAAGCCCCCAACAAGTGAGCATCATGAGAATTGCCATTGCCAGCGGTAAGGGGGGAGCCGGAAAGACCACGGTGACATCCTCGCTTGTTTCCGTATGGAAATCATCCTGTATTGCCGTGGATACCGATGTAGAAGCGCCCAATCTGCATCTTTTTCTTCCGCCCGTCATTCGGAAGCGTCAACAGATAGACCTCGAAGTTCCGCAACTGAATCCGGAAGCATGCACACGATGTGGCGCCTGCCGTAACATATGCAGCTACAAGGCCATCGCACAGTTTGCATCCCGCATCACCATTTTCCCCGACATGTGTCATGGCTGCGGCGGCTGTTTTCTTGTCTGCCCGGCTCAGGCACTGCAACGAGGAAAACGTGAACTTGGTGTTCTGGAAGAAGGTACTGTTCTGGATGGAAGGGCACGGTTTCTCATGGGAAGGACCCGCATCGGCGAAGCAATGACGCCGCCACTGCTCCGCGCCGTACATCAAAGAGTCCGTGAGATGCTTGAAGAGCTTCCTGGAGATGTCCTGTTTGATGCCCCTCCCGGAGTCAGCTGTCCTACCATGACCGTGGCCGAAGCTGCAGATCTTGTTTTGCTGGTTGCAGAACCGACTCCCTTTGGATTTTATGATTTCAGGCTTGCCCATCAGGCATTCCAGCCACTGGGAGTTCCTCTCGCTGTCATCATGAACAGATCCGCCATGCCGGGGAATGCGGAGGGAGATGAAAACGTACGGGCCTACTGCCGCGAGAACATGCTGCCCATACTTGCCGAACTGCCCTTTTCCCGTGAAGTTGCCGAACAGTATGCGCAGGGTGGCCTGATTGCCGAAATGTCACCTCTCTGGAGGCAGCATTTTGAGCAGCTTCGGGATGCAATTCTGTCCTTTTCCGGAGAAAAGCTCCATGTATGAAATAGTTGTCATCAGCGGTAAGGGCGGAACCGGAAAGACCTCTGTAACTGCAGCCCTTGCCGGTATTATTCCCAATGTGCTGCTTTGCGATCTTGATGTGGATGCACCTGATCTTCATATCCTCCTTGATCCCAAGGTACAGCGACAGGAAAAGTTTGCGTCCGGCAGAGAGGCAACAATACAGCAAAGTCTTTGTACACAATGTGGCAACTGTGCCAAAATCTGCCAGTTTGCTGCAGTGATACAAAAGGACGAAGGCTACACCATCAACCCCATGCGTTGCGAAGGGTGCGGTGTCTGTGCGGCACTCTGCCCTGCCCAGGCTATTGAACTTGCCGAACGGGAATGCGGTGAATGGTATATCAGCGAGACCCGCTTTGGTCCCATGGTTCATGCCCAGCTCTATCCGGGGCAGGAAAACTCGGGACGGCTGGTCACACTGCTCAAGCAGGAGGCCCGTCAACTGGCCAGAGAACAGAAACGAGACTGGATTCTCTGTGACGGTTCTCCCGGAGTCGGATGCCCCGTTATCAGTTCGCTCTCTGGGGCACAGCTGGCCATTGCTGTCGTGGAACCCACACCATCCGGACGCCACGATTTTCAACGGGTGGCCGAGCTGTGCGACCATTTCCGGATTCCTCTGGCCATCATTATCAATAAGGCCGATCTGAATGCAGAAGAAGCTTCTGCCATCCGGACTCTGGCTGAAACAAAAGGCTATTCCATACTAGGAAATCTGCCATTTGACCCCATTGTCACACAAACCATGGTTCAACGCAGAACACTTACGGAACAGCCTTCACCCCTTGCCGATACCTTTGCCAAAATCTGGCAAAATATTGAACGGCTGGCAACAACAGCCCGTACAAATCGGAACAGAACATTACTTCAACCAAAGGAGCAAATATGAGCTTTGAAGTATTGGCAATTCCATCTGCCAATCCTGGCGGTCTGGAAGCCGGAATGGGCATGCATTTTGGACATTGCGATATCTACACCATTGTCAACATCAAGGATGGAGCCATAGAATCTGTCTCCACGCTTCCCAATGTTCCTCATCAGCAGGGTGGCTGTCTTGCTCCGGTTCAGCATCTGGCCTCCCATGGCGTGACCAAACTCCTTGCCGGCGGCATGGGGATGCGTCCCCTGATGGGCATCATGCAAAATGGTATTGAAGTCTTTTTCTCCGGAAACTATCCCACAGTAGGCCAGGCTGTGCAGGCCTTTCTTGAAGGCAAGCTCCCGGCCTTCTCCGCAGAGTTCACCTGTGGTGGAAGTGGCGGACACCACTAGAGGCATGGTCGAACCCGTCTCTGCCATGCGTACAGGATGACTGATGGATATACTGCTTATCTCGGATACTCCCGAAAAATGGATGACGTGTCTCCCTGTCTTTGAACAGGAAGGGTATTCGCTCAGCACTGTTCCGAATATGCCGGACGCACTGTCCCATATCCGGAATACGCCTCCTGTTCTGACCATTCTGGATCTCTTTACGGATGCCAGAGAAATTCGTCAGGCCATTATTTCCATGCTTATGGTTAACGCAGCTGTTCATACGGCAGTGACCAGTGACCTGTCCGAACAGGACTTTCATGACACCATGGAAGGACTGGGAATTCTCATGTCGCTGCCCCCAGTTCCTGAACAGAAAGATATTCTTGCCCTTTTGGCTGCCCTGAAAAAAGTCTGCTGATCCTTTTGCAGACCATACAAGCAAGAGACGCCCCGTTTCGTAACGAAATGGGGCGTCTCTTGCTTGTATGGCCTTAGGAATGCCTTATACCAGACGACCAATATTGGTCATTCTTTCTCCAGGCAGCAACTGAACAGGGGGAACGTCAATCAACGTAAAGGCACCCCGCTTACCTTCCGCTGCCATCCGCACGGAAGCCCGTGCGCAGGATACGAGGACCTGAGCAGTGAGCGCGGGGTTATTGATGCGCATGTCAAAATTCAGGTGCTGGTTGTCCGTCTTTCCCGAAGCCCCCACCCGTTCCATGAGAACGCCATGAGAAGCATCTGCCACACGCGGCAGCTCTTCCATGGAGACCTGCCGGACTTCCAGAGGGTCATGACTGAAATAGGGGTCTTCCTGAATGGCTTTCTTTACATCCTCAAAGCAGGCACCCTCTTCAAGAACAACATAAACCAGACGGGAATGACGACCTCCTCCAATGGGAATCGTAATGGAGGTTGCATCGGCTACACCGGCAATGGCACGTGCGGCAACGGAATGCCCCATGGAACGCCCTCTTCCGAAATTGGTGAAGGTGGTTCCCACAGGAACCATGGCTTCAAAAAGCGCGCGCATCACGGAATCGGTTCCGGGATCCCATCCGGCAGCGGAGATGCAGACGGCATTTCCCTTGACAGCCTGTTCATTCAGGGCATTCAGTGTTTCAACTATCCGATCATGGATATCAAAACTGTCAACAGTATTGTATCCCTTGGCAAGCATTTCTCCGGCGACTCCCGGAATCTGACGGGAGGGAGAGCACAGAATCAGGACATCCGGACGTCCTGCAGCGGCTTCAAGCTCCTCAATGCTTGCAAATTCGGGGAGTCCCCGCAGCTTGAGCGTATCCGTCCCAATGGATTCCTTACGCCGTACCACACCAATGCAGGTGCAATCCGTCCCTGCTTCCAACGCCTCAATAGCGTAACGACCAATATTGCCCAAACCCACAACAGCAGCTGTAAATTGCATGCGAGACCTCCAGAATAAAAATGCAGGGGGTATGTATCAGAAAAAAAATATCTTGTAAATCAATGAGAAAGGATTCAGATAAGGGACTTTTTCAACTTGAAGCGTATCCTTAGCCGTCCCATTCCGTTTTCCTCGTCAGACGGGGTAAAATCATGCGAAACAAGCCGAAACAGGCCTACTTCTCCCGTAGAGCTGACATGCTCACCGATACAGGGACACACGTCATATTCCCCCACAAAAACAAGCCTGACAGGCTGTGCTGCATCAACCGACGCCGGAAGTGAACTCAGACTGACAAGAGATTCCGCCTCGTCACGAGAAAGCATTTGGGTAGATACAGGCAGATTCTGCACCAGAACTTCATTGATTTTCCGTTCCAGCTCCTGTGCCTCGTCATCTGTCAGCGGACGCGGAAAATGGTAATCACATTTTGATTTATCGGCATTCAGATGGGAGCTGTACGAACGACCACAGCCAAACATATTCACCATGGTACGATTGAGAACATGTTCCGCTGTGTGCATCTGAGGATCATATGATTTGCTCATCCATTCATCTCTTCTTGGCAAAGGGGTTATCCTTCTGCATCCTGTGCGACAGCCAAAGACATCCGGTGTGGCTTTTGCCTGAAGCAGGATTCCTGTTCTTCAGGAAACGAATCAATGCTAACGAAGAAGGCCACCATAAACAATCCCTCTTTCTCTGCCGGGTTGAAAAGAGCCATCTTCCGACGTATGGTATGTGTAGTGTTCTGCTATGAAGGAGCGTGTCATGCTGCCGGACTGGATTCCCCCGGAAACCAATGATGCCAACCAGCTGTACGAAACCAATGCGTCGTACGGCTCCAGCACCATGCGTCCGCATGCGGAAGCCATTCCTCAGACGCCTACAGCCCTTGGTGCTCTTGATGCTGCAGGGCGTGCCGAATTCTGGGCAGCTCTTGCCCTCCTGCATACACGCGGGATGGGAGCGCGCCGCTGCAAACGACTTCTGGAAACATTTGGTTCCGCCTTTGAAGCCGTGCAGCATCATAAGGACTGGGGACGGGCAGGCATCAATGAAACCTGCGTTCAGGCCTTTGCCTCTGACAACTGGCGCAAGACAGCCAAAAAGGAATGGGATGCCGCGCGCACCTTACGAGGTTCCATCCTTCTCTGGACAGACTCCCGGTACCCCCAGCGGCTCAAGGAAATTCCGGATGCTCCCGTCCGTCTCTACTGTCAGGGGAACACCTCGCTTCTCAAAAATCCCTGTATTGGTATTGTAGGTACCCGTAACTGTACAGAAACAGGAATCCGTTCAGCAGCAGGTTTTGCAAGTGCCCTTGCAGCCTCCGGTCTGACGGTTGTATCCGGACTGGCTCTTGGAATTGACAGACAGGTCCATCTCGCTTCCGTTGATCTCCCGGGAGGTACCATTGCCGTTCTGGGAGCCGGACTTGATGTCAATTACCCTGCAAGCAATGCTGACCTGCGCCGCAAAATTGCGGCATCTGGCCTTCTGCTTTCAGAATACGCCCCCGGAACACAACCAGAGGCCCGCTTTTTTCCTGTTCGGAACAGAATCATCAGCGGTCTCTCACTTGGCGTTCTTGTTATCGAAGCGGCCATTCGCAGTGGAAGCCTCATAACGGCTCGCCTTGCCGTCGAACAGAACCGTTCCGTTTATGCCATCGCGGGAGGCATAGGCGATCAGTTTGCCGCAGGCTGTCAGGAACTGATTCGACAGGGGGCACAACCTGTCTTTTCTTCAGCAGATATCCTCTCGGATCTTGAACCCCAGCTGCGCTCCAGCCTCCGTGAGCAGCAGCCCATATCTGAGCCAGTGCACTGCCGTCGCGCTTCAACGAAAGAAACACCGCCACGGCCGAAAAAGATATCCCAACAACACAGCACAACGAAAGGGAAAGACCTTCGGCATCGTCTTCTGAAGCTGCTTGGTGAAAAGCAGTCTCTGAGTATTGATGACTGTTGCCAGCTTCTTGAAATCAAGGCTGAAGAAGCCAGCCCCGTTCTCATCATGATGGAAGTTCGGGGACTCATTCGGCGTCTTCCCGACATGCGATACACTCTGGTCTGAAATCATATGCCCCAAATGAAACACCTCTCTTCTGCCTCATGCGCAAGTGTCCATCAGTCCAGTTCAGATCATCTGCCTGATGCCGTAAAAAAATTTCTGGACTGGGTCAGTCTGCAGAAGGGGTTCTCTCCGGCCACCCTTGCCGCCTATCGTCGCGACCTGATCCAGCTTGAAAACTGGCTGCAGGAACAGGACCTGACGCTTGACCATCCTGAACAAGTGAAAAAAGAACATATACAGAGCTATTCAGCGCATCTGTTCAAAACCGGAACAGCTCGCAGCTCCATCAGCCGGAAGCTCTCCGCTCTCCGGTCATTCTTTCATCATCTCATGCAAACCCATGATCTGGATGCCAATCCTGCAAAACAGGTTCGCAACCCCAAGCAGCAGATCCGCCATCCGGAAGTGCTTAACGTGGATCAGGTATTCCGTCTTCTGGATGAAGCGGCACAGGAAACAGACAGAGGGCCTGCCCCACTCTCCCCTGCCACGCCTCATTCACAGGATACGACATGGGCTTCGCACTGCCGGGATATGGCACTGGCAGAACTGCTTTATGGAGCAGGTCTTCGTATCTCGGAAGCTCTTTCTCTTGACCTGCAGGACATCCGTCCCCAAACGGGGACGGTCTGCGTTCTTGGCAAGGGCGGCAAGGAACGGCTGGCTCCGCTGGGAGATACCTGCATTCAGAGCATGCAGCTATGGCTGAAAGCACGTCCTCTTCTTGCTTCTCCAGATGAACCGGCCCTTTTTGTCGGAAACAGGGGAAAGCGGCTCAATCGGAGACAGGCTGCAAGAATTCTGGATGAGCTGAGAATAACTGCCGGGCTTCACCAGCATATTTCACCCCATATGCTGCGACATTCCTTTGCCACGCATCTTCTTGAGGGAGGGGCCGATCTGAGAGCCGTCCAGGAACTGCTCGGTCATGCACGTCTGTCCACAACCCAGCGTTATACCCATGTGACGCTGGCCCACCTCATGCAGGTTTACGACCGGGCACACCCTCGTTCAGACCTGCATGACGGACACGCTCACACCGCCGGAGTACCTCAGGCTGACGCAAAAGGCACCGACTCCGCACACCAGCCGGAGGACGAAGCCTGACAGTTTTTCCCCTCAAATCACTCTTGGGGGAAAATGGAGCGCAGCATCTGCGGATCCAGATGATATTCTGAATTCTGCCTGAGGAACTCTCTGTTTCAGGAAAGGGGATCGGTCAGACTTTTCGTTTCAGTCTGCTGCCGCATGCGACCGAATTGCTGCCCAGAGAGCATCAATTCCGCGCATTTCCTTTGAAGAGACAGCCAAAGGACTGATTCCCCCCAGCAGGCGACTCCATTCCTGTTGTCGTTTTGCTCTTTCTGTCTGTGAACATTTATCAATCTTTGTCAGAACAGGCAGAAGAGGTATTCCCTGTCCGCTGGCAAAATCGGCCAGATCCCTGTCCAGAGCCTGAGGCGGAATCCGACAATCCAGCAAAAGCGCAAGAGCTCCAAGCTCTGATCGATCAGTCAGATAATATTCAATCAGTTTGGCCCAGTGTCTTCTTTCTTCATGAGAGCAGCGGGCATAGCCATAGCCGGGGAGATCCACAAGAGCAAAACCGTCCGGCTCCACCCAATAAAAGTTTATGGAACGGGTCTTGCCCGGCGTTGCACTGATTTTGGCAAGCTGTCGGCGACGGGCAAGGGCATTTACAAGAGAAGACTTTCCCACATTGGACCGACCTGCAAGAGCTATCTGAGGAGCCTTCCGTTCCTTCAGAACATCAAGCTGTACCTGAAGCTGGTCCCTGTTGAAGGTCGTTGCCATAAGTGTGAGCGTTGGCTGAATAGGCTGTACAGTCATATGATCGTCTCCGAAATGAACATGACAGGTTGTCCATTGCCTTTCAACAATAAATGGCAGAATATTTTCAGACATTCTGTCGGCTATTCATCAGATCTTTTGGTTGCAAAAAACGGTTGCGGACGGAACCTGCCTTTTGTACCGGTTCTGCCGCCAGGGCCAGCACCCGGGAACGCCGTTCCACGGAATCCATACGTTCCTCCATGTACCCCTGCCGAAATTCCGGCACCAACCGCTTTTCAATGGGCTGAAAGGCATGCCATCCTCTGGACCATCTATCGGCCTCCTGAGAACTCCCCATATTGACAAGCGCAGCCCGATATTCGACAATACTCAATTACTGTGCTAGGCTACTCTGCCGCAACAGGAAAAGCAATCCGTGTCCATCAGACCCGAAACTGCTCGGATAAGGACTTAATCTGGCATAAGCCGAACAGAAAACCCTCGTCATCTATCATAGCTGGAGGCACCATGTATTCCACAACGGATTTCCGCAAGGGACTCAAAATCGAAATTGACGGCATTCCTTACGAAATCATTGAATTTCAACATTTCAAGCCCGGTAAGGGCGGCGCCATGGTCCGCACCAAGCTGCGCAATATCCTGAACGGACGCGTCGTGGACAATACGTTCCGCTCTGGTGAAAAGGTCGATCGTCCCAATCTTGAATCCCGCGATATGCAGTTCCTCTACCATGAAGGGACAAACCTTGTCTTCATGGACATGACGACCTACGAACAGATCCAGATGGAAGAAGAAATCACCGACGGCAAGTCTGCCTTCCTGAAGGATGGACAGGAATGCCGGGTTCTGCTTTATAACGATCGTCCTCTGGATATTGAAATTCCTGCTTCCCTTGTTCTGGAAGTTGTTGATACGG
>CAMLXE010000045.1 GCA_946490455.1 uncultured Desulfovibrio sp.
CCTCCCCCCTGCTCCGGCGCTTTCTTTGCGCTTCGGTCCCTTCACTTCGGTCCTCTCTGCCCCTTGTCCTTCTCCACTCCTTCTCCGCCCCCCTCTTCCCGGCCTTTCTGCCGTCTGCCGATCCGTCCCGGTCTTGCCAGTTCGCCGACCCCTCTCTTCCCGGCCGGTCTCTTCTTTGGCCCTGCCACCCTCCTGCCTTTTGCCCTTCCTCTTTGCGCTCTGCCGGTCAGTCCGTTCGCACACGCTGAGGTCAGCGCAGCCCCGCACAGTCTCGCTCACCCCGCAAAGGGCGTCTCTCAGGCCACCTCTGCGCCTTGCCCGACCTCCACACCCGGCAGCACTTTCCCCCCTGTCCGACTTCCACCCGCCTGCCGCGCTTCCGCATCCACCCTCTGCTGCGCCTTCGGCCACAAGCGCTTTTCTTCTGTGGGCGAACAGACGGGTCTGCGTCCCGCCCCGGCCATACGTTCAGGTCCTGCTCTTCAAGATGCCTTGATTTCAGATGGTGTCCCACCCGGCCATGCATTCATCCCCGTCAGCCTTCTGCCGGTCTGCTGTCTTCCGGTTTGCCGGTCGGCATCCTTCCTGCACAGGCCGGAAAAAATCATACCCAGCCCCGGAAATCCGGCCTACAAAAGAACAGATTCCGGCTGTCCCCGTGACAGCATTTCCAAGAACCAGTCGAAAGGTCTTCCGCTTTCAGGAGCTTCCCATGTCAACGCGTTTTCTCTTGCCATTTCTGCTGGCCATAGCCCTTCTCCTGCCGACTCCCTGTATCGGGCAGGAGGCGCCCCGTCTCGTCAAGCAGGTTGTTCTTGTCCGGCATGGCGTCCGCAGTCCCACGCAGTCGCTGGCGACACTCCAGTCCTGGAGCAGGCAGGAATGGCCGATCTGGCCGGTGGGAAGAGGTCAGCTGACCCCGCGGGGGGCGGAACTTGTCATCCTTCAATGGCAGAAGCAGCGCGCGTATCTGGAAAGACTCGGCCTTCTGCCGACCGACTGGAAACCGTTCCCGCTTTTTGTGTACGCAGACAGGGACGAACGCACGCAGGCCACCGCAGCAGCCATACTGCTGGGGCTGCTTCCCAGAGGCCCCCTCAGCTACGCCATGGGTCCGGCGCCCGTTGATCCGCTCTTTCATCCCGTCAGGGCCGGGGGCCGGCAGCTGGACAGGGAGCAGGTCAAAAAGGATATTCTTGCGGCTGCAAACGGCTCACTGAAACAGCTCTCGCGCGAACTTGCCCCCAGAATCAGCCGTCTTGCCGCCATAGCCGGTCAGCCGGGACAGAGCTTCTGCTCCGACAACCACGGCGACAGAAACTGCACGCTGGCGACCATTCCAAGCGAAATCAGTTTTGGCAGCGATGACAGAACCGTGGTTCTGAAGGGGCAGCTTGGCATCGCAAGCAGTCTTGCCGAAATTCTGCTTCTGGAATACGGCCAGTGGCCGGATCAGGCTGCCGGCTGGGGACGGGTGGACAAGCGCGTACTGCAGGAAGTGCTTCCCGTGCATACCCGCGTCTTCGATGTGGTGAACCGTGCCCCTTCCGTGGCCAGCGCCCGCGGTTCTCTTCTGCTTGAAGAACTGCATGCCGCGCTCACGGGCCAGACCTCCAGCGAGGCCATGAATGCGGCCAGTCTGGTGGTCTTTGTGGGACATGATACCAATATCGCCAATATCGGCGCCCTGCTGAAACTGCACTGGAAACTCCCGGACTATCCCCGCGACGACATTCCTCCGGGAAGCTGCCTGATTCTGAATCTGTGGCAGCGGGGCAGCGAAGAGCTGGTCTCGGCAGAATTTGCGGCGCTGTCTCTGGACGCGCTCCATGCGGCAAGGATGCCGGCCGATGACCTGCAACGGGCCCACATCTCTCTGCGTCATTTTTCCAGAACGGCCGCCGGTTCCTTCACCTCCGAGACCTTCACCGTCGGCACCTTCTGCCCGCTGAAGGATTTCACCGCCGGGGTTCAGGCCATTCTGGACGCGCACTGATTTTTCCGGAACCCCGTCCTGCCGACAAAAAAACGCGATTCGGAAGTTCCGAATCGCGTCGTTTTTTGGGTTCTTCGCTTTCCGTTCAGGAAAGATGAGGGCATCTGCGGCATCCGGACCGAGCCTTCCGGGTGTCGTCCTGCCGCCATTCCCGTTCAGCCGCTCTCCGGGAGGGAGGCCTACTTGCCGAACTTGTCGATATAGCCCTGAATGAAGACGATGAACACAATGGCCGGCAGGACATACGTCACATAGAGACGCAGACAGCGCGGGAACTTGAGCCCCTTGCCCGCATCGGCCTCGTCCATGAAGGCATTCCAGCCCCAGCCTCTTCTGGAGCAGCAGAAGAAGAGGAAGACCATGGAGCCGAGCGGCAGCAGGTTGTTGCTGACAATGAAGTCTTCGAGGTCAAGAATGCCGGAATTGGGTCCGAAAGGCTGCACATCGGACAGAATGTTGAATCCGAGGGCACAGGGGATGGACAGCAGGAAGACGAGCACCCCGTTGATGAGGACGGCCTTCCGGCGCGACCAGTGCAGCACATCCATGAAGTAGGCCACAATGTTTTCAAAGACGGCAATGACGGTGGTGAGCGCGGCAAAGCTCATGAAGACAAAGAAGAGGAAGCCCCAGAAGCGGCCCATGGGCATGCTGTTGAAGACATTCGGGAGCGTGACGAAAACAAGCCCCGGTCCGGACCCGGCATCCACCCCGAAGGAGAAGCAGGCCGGGAAGATGATCATGCCGGCCATCAGGGCGACAAAGGTATCCAGAATCATGATGGTGACGGATTCGCCGGTCAGGGAACGCTGCCTGTCGATGTAGCTTCCGAAGATGGTCATGCAGCCGATTCCGAGGCTCAGGGTGAAGAATGCCTGCCCCATGGCCGCATACACGGCCTCCCACAGGCCCTCGTCCACCATCTTGCCGAAATCGGGCTTCAGATAGAAGGCAATGCCGGCTTCGGCATTGGGCAGCGTCACGGCACGGATGACAAGGAAGCCCATGACGATGAGCAGACATGCCATCATCCATTTGGTAACCCGTTCCACCCCCTTCTGGAGGCCGAGCATGCAGACCAGAAGCCCCGTCAGAACGGCAAGGGTCATCCAGACAAGCTGTTCCGAGGGACTGCCGAGGACGGCGCCAAAAAATTCTCCTGTCTGCGCCGGAGTCAGCCCCGAAAGGTCTCCCACGGCCATGTGCCAGCAGTAGGCCATCATCCAGCCGGTTACCGTGGTATAGAACATCAGCAGGATATAGGGGCCGAGAATGATGCCGTATCCGAACAGATGCCACCTGGTTCCCCGCGGCTCAAGAATCTGAAAGGCCTTGCCCACACCGCGCTGGGCAGCCCGGCCCACGGAAAATTCCATGACCATGATGGGCAGGCCAAGCAGGATCAAAAAGAGGATGTAGATCAGAACAAAGGCGGCTCCGCCGTATTCGCCGGTAATGAAGGGGAAACGCCACACGTTGCCCAGTCCGATGGCACAACCGGCCGACAGAAAAAGAAAGCCCAGACGGCTTCCCAGCATTTCTCTTGAATCATGTTCAGCCAATTTTTTCCCTTTCTGCTGCCTTTCCCCACGCTGTTCGACAACCTGTTTCAAGAAGGGGGGAATGCGGGATGAAACAGGCACGAGGGAAGCCTCCCTCATGGTCCCAACTGAATTGCCCTCCGCTCACTGCCGAGGGTCGCATCCTGCCGGAAAACAGGACGCACATGCTGCTAGAGGCCATAGCCATAATTGCCCCATATGTCCATCCCCTGCACGATTTTCGGTCTGAAACCGTCTCCCGGAAGCGCTTTTCGGGCCGGAAGGACCACCCGGCCCGACAGTCAGGGGCACAGCAGGAAGCGTCTTGTCTGCCTGCTCTCCGAACCAGTCAGACCCGGCAGTCGGGGACGCGACCATTTATAAAGTCCATATATAGAATCTCGCAATGCCTTGCCCCGGCAGTCGGGGACGCGACAGGGAAACGGGCCGGGAGCTTCCGGAAAGGGGCCGTCACCGCACCCCGCAAAACACCGGGAAGCAGCAGCGCGACAGGGAACCGGGCGGGGAACCGTTCCTTCCCGAAATCCGCATCCGGATACGGACAAAAGGTTCCGGAACAGAAACAGGACCGCCATCCGGAGCGGATACCCGGCCGACTCACCCACCACGACCTGAAGCCGGCTCTCCGGCTCCGGCACGGCGACATTCTTCCGGACCACGGCACGAAAATCTTTTTCCGGACCCGGACATGGAGACCATCTTCCAACCCGGCGTAACGCTCCTCCCCGGCATGAAGCTATTCTTCCGGCCACGGCATGGAGCCTCCTTCCCCGGAATCGGGAGACGCCACCGCAGCCCCCTCGTCTTCCGGCAACGGGGCCTCCGCAACGGGTCTCCGGAAGCCGCATTCTGGAAGCTCAGGAAACGCAGTGCAACAGGGGCGCTTCCGCGGCGAGAAGAAGCGGCCTCTTTCCGGGCAGGGAGCGCATGACAGAAAGGAAAGCCTCCTCTTCCGGGGCGGTCTTTTGGCAACGGCCTTTGAGGGCAGCGAGAACCTGCCTTCCGAAAAAAGCTGTTGCCCCTTTCGGGGAATTGCGGCAAAAAACTTCAGCGCCGATCCGTGGGTTCTGTGGGCCGTTCTTCCAGTGATTGCGGATGGTCAGGCTTTTCGGGCACGTCCTCCACCGAATACTCGTGCGGAGAAAGTTCATACAGGTCGCCGTCCTCTTCGGCCTTCTTCCGTGCCTGCCGCCGCAGATCCTCATTTCCCGACGTGGTGGAATAGAAGATGATCCGCGTCCCGTTGCTCTCAAAGGTACCTGCCTTTTTCATCCGGTAGCGCACAAGCAGCGAGAAGACCACAAACAGAACCACGAAAACGACAAGGGCCACGGCGACGCCGACCGTGGCAAGAACAAACAGAATGGCGGCCACAATGGCAGAGGCAATGGCAGAAAAGATCCACATGAGCAGCTCCAGACCCAAAATGCTCCAGAAAAGGGAGCCAAGGATACCATCCCGGTACCATTCGGTCAAACAGTATCATGTCTTTTCCGCTATCCGGCCTGTCGGAAAGGGAGCCGAACCCGAGAGGACGCGGTGTCCGGAGGCGCTGGCTGCCGGACCGGACTCGGAGGCAGACGCAAGCCGCGCCCATGCGCCCGATTGCAAAACATGGCATGGCCGAACGGCCAGAAGGAGCGAACATGGATTCTCATCCGCTGCTGAAACGGTTTTCTGCCGGCTTTCAGCGTTTTCAGAAAAGCTGGTACTGCCCGGAAAACAATCTCTATGCCGAACTGCGGGAAGGACAGAAGCCTCATGCGCTCATCATTGCCTGCAGCGATTCCCGTGTGGACCCGGTACAGGTTCTGGACTGCACGCCAGGCGATCTCTTTGTCATCCGCAATGTGGCCAATCTTGTTCCGCCCTACGAACCCGACGCGCACTATCACGGCGTGAGTTCCGCGCTGGAATATGCCGTTCGCCATCTGCGGGTGCCCAACATCGTTGTCATGGGACATGCCCATTGCGGCGGCATCAACAGCCTGATGCACGCCTCCGAACACGACCACGACGAGTTCCTCAACGTGTGGATGGGGCAGGCCCAGCGCGCCAGAACAGAGGTGGAACACGCCCTCCCCGACGGGACCACGGAAGAGCGGCTGCGGGCCTGCGAAATGTGGGGGATTCGCATTTCGCTGGACAATCTGCGCACCTTCCCCTGGATTCGCGAAGCCATGCAGGAACGCAACCTTGCCCTGCACGGTCTCTACTTTGACATGGGTATCGGGGAACTCTTGTATCTCGATCAGGAAACCGATACCTTTGTGCCCATGGTCCGCGCCTGCGCCTCCTGATCTTCTGCAAGGAAGCGGATTCCCGCCCCGGCAGGACAAGTTCCGGTGTTGCCTGGCGGAAAGGACCGCTTTCCTCCGTCCGTTGCGCCACGCCGCATCCCTTCCTCTGACACGCCTTTCCGGCAAGGGGTCCTCCGATGAAATACTGCATTCTGTTTGCCAGTCCACGGCCAAACGGCAATACCGCAACAGTGCTGCGCCCCTTTGCCGAACAGCTTGAAGCCTGCGGCAACGAGGTGGAAATCATTTCCCTGTACGGAAAGCGCATCGAACCCTGCCATGCCTGCCGGGCCTGCCAGAAGGACATCACCCGCACAGGCTGCGTCTGGAACGACGACCTGCAACCCATCGCCCAAAAGATTCTGCAAAGCGACTGCATCGTGACGGCAACGCCCATCTATGGCTGGTACTGTACCGCTCCCATGAAGGCCGCGCTGGACCGCCTCATCTATATGATGTGCAAGTTCTACGGCGAAACAAGAGGGCCTGCCCTCTGGGAAGGCAAGGCCTTCGCCATTCTCACGACCTGCGGCTATCCTCCGGAAAAGGGCGCGGACGTGTACGAAATGGGCATGAAACGCTACTGCAAACACTGCCATCTGCGCTATGCGGGCATGTATGCCGCCCATGATCCTGGCTACGCGCACCCCTTTGCAACCGAAGCCAAGCTCCAGGGAGCCCGTGACTTTGCCCTGCGCCTGCACAAACTGTGTTCCGCGCAGGCAGTCGCCCCCTAGACCGCCCGTCATGTTCCGCTTGCCGATGCCGCTTCTCCCTGTGCTCTCCGGAGGCTGAGGGAAGAACCGGACTGCGCGGCCTTCTGCTTCGGAATCCCGCTTCTTTCGGCATCGCGCCGCGTTCGGGGTCTCTCCGCCTTTGGAGGACTCCCCGCAGCCTTCTTTTCCCGAGGCGGTCCCTTTCGGCGACCTGTGCGTCCGGGTTCCTGCGATGCGGCACTCTGGACCATGACCCGCGCCCCCATTGCCATGGTTGCCGCACTCAGGGAACTGTCCGTCGTTTTCGGCATGCTGCTCGCCATCATCTTTCCTGGCAAACGTACCGTCAGCAAACTCATGGCCGTGCTGCCCGTGGCCGCAGGAACCATGATCATGCGCCTGGGACAGGCCATTTTCCCCGTCTGTACCTGATACAATATATCAATAAGAGGCAAATCTTGACAAGCAGGACGAAAGACCGCACAAAATTGCCACTTCATTGACCTCAACCCGCTTGCCCATGTCCCTGACTTCGCTTTTTGCTCTGGCCGTTGCCCTTGCGCTTGATGCCTTTGCCGTTGCCGTCTGTTCGGGGTGTACCCTGAAGGAAGTGCGGCCCGTCCACTTCGTTCGCCTGTCCCTTACCTTCGGCTTCTTTCAGTTTCTGATGCCGGTCATCGGATGGACGCTGGGCCTGACGGTCCGGGACTTCATTGAAACATGGGACCACTGGGTGGCCTTTCTGCTCCTGCTCTGGATTGGCGGGAACATGCTGCGCAGCGGACTGGGTTCCGAAGAAGAAGAGCGTCCGGACGAACAGGACCCCACCAGAGGCAGCCGGCTTTTCATGCTGGCCATTGCCACCAGTCTCGATGCACTCGCCGTAGGTCTTTCCTTCTCCCTGCTCAAGATGAGCGTATGGGGGCCTGCCATACTCATCGGTGTGGTCTGCGCCGTCATTACCGCGCTTGGAGTTCTGGCCGGAAAAATGCTTTCCAATGCCGCCATGATCGGCAAACGGGCTGAAGTGCTCGGAGGCTGCGTCCTGATCGGAATCGGCCTCAAGATTCTCTACGAACACGGCGTATTCGGCTGATGCCCGCCTGCCGCAGAGACCCCTTCTTCTGAAGTTCTGAATCCTGTGAGGAATTGTCCATGTCTGAAGACTGCCTTTCCACGGCCAACAGGGAAAAGAATCACGCTGCCCTCTCCTCGCTGTTCTGGGCGCTCTTTCTGACGACCATCAAACTTGTTGCCGGTGTTGCCACAAACAGCCTCGGCATTCTTTCCGAAGCCCTGCACAGCGGACTGGATCTGGTCGCGGCCGGCATTACCTTCTTTGCCGTGCGCGTGGCTGCCCGTCCGGCAGACAAATCGCATCCCTACGGCTACGGAAAAATCGAAAATCTGTCCGCACTGGCCGAAACGGTCCTTCTGCTTGTCACCTGCGGCTGGATTGTGCATGAAGCCGTTGAACGCCTCTTCTTCGAGGCCCCCGACCTCAAGCCTTCCTGGTGGGGCGTGGGCATCATCCTGATTTCCTTTCTGGTGGACATCAACCGTGCCGCCATGCTTCGCCGTGTGGCCAAAAAGCACAAGAGTCAGGCCCTTGAAGCCGATGCCCTGCACTTCACAACGGATATCTGGTCTTCCGGAGTCGTGCTGACCGGTCTCCTCTGCGTCCAGCTCAGTCTCTATTTCCCGGCAGACAGTCTGGCCGGCGAGATCCTGCGCATGGCGGACGCCATCGCCGCACTGGTGGTTTCCTGCATTGTTGTCGTCGTGGGCATCAGACTTTCCCGACGTGCCGTCACCACACTGCTGGATGGCGGCGGCCGCGAACACACCGAAGCGCTGGAGGCTGCGCTTGAAAAGCGCCTTCCGCTCTACCGGATCAGACAGCTCAGAATCCGGGAAAGCGGCGCCGACGCCTTCATGGACATCACCGTGGAAGCTCCGGCCACGCTCCGTCTGGACGCCGCGCATGACATTGCCTGCCAGATTGAGGACATTGCCCACGAAATTGTCCCCACTGCGGACATCACCGTCCATGTGGAACCGGCCACGGAAACGCTGGGCCGGGAGCTGCATCTGGCCCGCCGCATCGCTGCCGAGCACGACCTGTCCATCCATAACCTTGTGCTTTCCGATCAGCCGGACGGCCTGCTCGTCTATCTCCATGTCGAGGCTTCCCCCTCCATGTCCCTGCGGCAGGCCCACGATCACGTCCAGGCCTTTGAAAACGACCTGCGCCAGCGCCTTGGCGCATCCAGAATCGACACCCACATCGAACCGGACGACAGACTCTATCCCACCACCAGAACCTCACGTCTTCAGGCTGACCTGACCGAAATCAAAAAAACGGTGGAACGCCTGCTGCCCCAGTTCCCGGAAGTATCCCACATTCATGATCTGCGCGTAACGCCTCTGGGAGGCGCCCCCCTCCTCAGCTTCCACTGCATGCTTGATGACACCATGAGCGTTGAGGCCGCCCACGACATTGCCACGGCAATGGAACATCGCCTGCGGATCCTGCTCCCGGATATCGACCGGATTCTGATCCACACGGACCCCATCTCCCTGAAACGGGAAGACCAGCCCAAAGAGAAGCCGGAGCCTCAGAGCCAGTCCTGACGGGGGTCCTGACGGAGGTCCTGCTGGGGGTCATGATGGATGCCCTGACGGAGATCCGACGGCCAAATCTCATGCTGAACCAAAGCCCGCGCCTGACTCCCCTTTCCGGTCCGGCGCGGGCAATTTTTTCCCTTCTCGCGGGGAGAAGTGAAAGTTCGACAGGCCGTTTCGCAGTCCTCTAACGATTGTCCCCCTCATGCGGGGAGAAACGCAGATTCCCTTCCGGTTTTCGTCCTGCGGATTGTCCCCTTCCCGCAGGGAGAAGCGTTGCGTTCTGTCCTTCTCAAGAAGGAGCGTTCTGCCCCTTCCGGGAGAAAACCTGCCCCGGCGGCGCATCCGGTCCGGGGGAAACAGCGCTGAAAGCCTTGCCCCAAAGGCCGAACGCCAGCCCCGGACGGCAACCTTCCGGACATTCCGGACCTTCCGCCCCTTCCGGAGATTCCT
>CAMLXE010000046.1 GCA_946490455.1 uncultured Desulfovibrio sp.
GCATGAGGAACTGCTGGAACGTTGTGAACTCTATACTCGACTCTATAACAGGCAGTTCCGGCAAGACCCCGAAGAAGGCAGCCCTGCATCGAGTAACGAGGAAGCCTGTCATGCATCGATCTGACGAGAGGAAATCAGGCCGTATGCGTCTGCTGGCGGCGCCGATCTACTGGCTGTACCGTCTTTGGTGCAGGTCGATTCAATATACTGAAATCAATAGAAAGGCTATTGAAGATACGGCTGATCAGGGAAGATCCGTTGTTTTGTGCCTGTGGCATGATGAACTGTTTCCTCTGATCTATCTGAAGCGTCAGCTTCGGATTATTGCACTGGTCAGCCAGAGTGACGATGGTGAACTGCTTGCCGGTGTTCTTGAGCGCATGGGACTTGAGACGGCGCGTGGTTCCAGTACTCGAGGCGGGGTCAAGGCTCTGCTTGCGGCAGCTCGCCGAATGCGACAGGATGGCCTGTGTGCCTGTGTGACCGTTGACGGGCCTCGTGGACCTCGGCATGAAGTCAAGGAAGGGGCCGTGTTCCTTGCCGGGCAGGCGGGAGCTCCTGTCGTACCCATTCGGCTGTTCATGACGCGGCGTAAGCTTTTTCATAGCTGGGATCGTTTCCAGCTTCCCTTGCCGTTCAGTCGGGTCGCCATGGTCTGTGGCAATGCCTACAACGTCACATGCAACATTCGTGATCAGGAACAGGTGGCAGCGGCCTGCCGAGATCTTGAGGCTCGGTTGAATAACCTTCGGCCGCCAGAATCCTTTTTACCTGGAGTTTCCATGTCTCGTTCTCATTCGCGGGTATCTTCCGGGGAAAATGCCGCAGCAGGATTTCTCCCACGCACATGCTATCAGCTGGCCCGTCTGTTCGCCAAATCGGGCTTTGGCGGTGTACGGAAGGTCGGGCTGGGATTGGGCTGGCTTTTCTGGCTGTGTCTGCGAAAACGGCGTCAACTTGCGATTGGAAATATTTATTCTCACCTTGGATATCCCCGTGCCAAGGCAAGGCTCATTGCCAGAGAGAGCTTTACACAGAATGCCGATTCGTTTCTGGAATGTGTACTGGTTCCCGAGTTTGGTATGGACCATCCCTTATTGCATATAGAGCGTCCTGATCTTCTGGAACGGCTCAAAAGGGAGAATCGGCCTGCTGTGGCGGCTACTGGCCACTTGGGAGCATGGGAACTTCTTGCGGGACTTCTGGGTGATATTTCATCGGAAAGAGACCGTATCGTTGTTGTTCGCCGTTACAGGAATGCGGTTCTGCATTATGTGACGACGCGGCTGCGTTCCAGTCGTGGGGCACGGGCCATCGGACATCGTGAAGCCACATTCCCTGTTCTGCATGCGCTCCGGCAAAATGGCTGTGTGGCTTTCCTTGTTGACCACAATACAGGAAGCAGTGAGTCAGTCTTTTTGCCTTTTCTTGGAGAGGAAGCAGCAGTCAATAAGGGGCCTGCACTGCTTGCCGTTCGCGCCAATGCCAAGATATGGCCTATTTTCCTTCTGCGTAAGAATGGAAAGTATATCCTTACGCAGGAAGAGCCTCTGGATACGGCAACATTGCATGGCAGTACGGAAGAAAAAATTGAAGCGGCCGCCAGATTTTATACCCAGGCCATGGAAAGAGCCGTTCGGCGAGCTCCAGAACAGTGGTTCTGGATGCACAACAGATGGAAGACAAGGCGCCAGTAGTCTGGTTGAATAAAATTTTGGAGCTTTCTTTTCGGAGGGATTTGCCATGCCAATAGCATGTATTACCGGAGCCACTTCCGGCATTGGACGGGCTGCCGTAGAGCGGTTTGTACGAGAAGGCTGGATGGTTGTTGCCATTGGTCGTCGTGAAGATCGCCTGCGCGAACTCAAGGCGGAATTCCCTGGTGGGGTTATTGAGACACTGGCTCTTGATGTTCGGGATCGAGACCGGGTCCTGGCTGCCTTGGGGGCTCTGGAAGAACGTTATTCAGAGGCAGACAGCGAACCTCTTGTTGTCCTTGTCAACAGCGCCGGGCTTGCTCTGGGACTTGAGCCTGCACAGGATTGCAGCCTTGAAGACTGGGAAACCATGGTTGATACCAATATCAAGGGACTCATGTTCTGTACCAAGGCACTGTTGCCAGGCATGATACGGCGTGGTTTTGGTCACATTGTGAATATCGGTTCCATTGCTGGAACCTATGCGTATCCCGGAGGCAATGTGTATGGAGCAAGCAAGAGCTTTGTTCTTCAGTTCTCCCGTGGATTGCGTTGCGACCTGCATGGTACGGGGGTACGTGTGACCAATATTGAACCGGGGCTGCTCGAAACGGAATTTTCGTCTGTGCGCTTCAAGGGGGACGAAGAACGGGCTGCTGCAGTCTACAGAGGAACAAAGCCTCTGGGGGCCTCCGATATTGCAGATATTATCTGGTGGGTTGTGGCAACACCAGCGCATGTGGATATCACGCAGGTCGAGGTCATGCCCACAACTCAGTCCCTGGGGGGAACGCGAGTATTCAAGACCGAGAGTTGAGGTACTCAGGAGAGGGTGCGTTGAAGGTATCCGGCAGTTTTTCCTCTGCGGGGGTACCGGTCAGTTCTGTTCCGACAGTAAAATGAAACGTGGTGCAGCTATGGACAGCTGCACCACATTTTTTTGCAGACTCTTCGAGCAACGCTGAAAGCCATGGACGACAGGCTGCCCGCTTTCAGTCAGTTCAGTGCGTATAGTCGAGTACCGGGATATCGCCCAGTTTGGCCCGGATGGCAGCAAGCATGTTTTCGCGATTGGGGCATGGGAAACCAAGAGGAGAGCCTTTGGTAATGCAGGAGGCCAGGGCCACAACTTCGGCACCACGATCGACCAGCATTTTGGCACGTGCGACGGCTTCCTTGCCAGGACAGCCTCCACAGCTGACAAATCCGACCAGTTCACAGGGACCAAAAGGTTCAAAGGACCCCTTGCCTCCGGCAACCAGCTTTATGTCAGTTGTGCCGGGGCAAAGGTGTTCTGTTTGACGACAGCGGATTATTCCTACTTTTTTCATGTGCTTTCTCCTGTTCCATATGGTTACTGCTGACGGGTAATAACCGAAGCCCCTTATTCTCAGGGTATCATGAAACGGGGCATTCATCATATCTGCCAGGTTTCAGTTCGGGATTTCAGTCTGTAGCGAAGATGCGCCAGCAGGATTGCTTCGTCAAGTTTCAGTGCCTTGCTCAGATCTGATGAATATTGGCATGATCCGACCCCTCATCCTTCATGTCTGGTTTCCCGGAGGGACGTCATGGTGGTGAACGGAGACGTTCGAGTCCACTACCGGATATGGTATGTTTTTCTCCAAGATGAGGACCAAGGCCAGTACTGCCTGATTGAAAAAAACAGGGGAAAGGTTTCTCTTTCCCCTGATACTTCAGTTCTTTTGCGGTGGAATTTTGGCATCAATAATCTTAACGCCATATTCGACGGCCGTATCCGGTGGATTATAGAAGACAATCATGAACGGAACTTCCACACCGGGGGCCACATTGGTGTTATTGCTCATGATGTCAATCTTGCTGGTAAGGGCCTGTTCCAGTTCCTGTTCTCCAAGCATCTGAAGTTGGAACAGGGAAACGCGTCCCCCAGCGAGCTGCTGTTTGGATACGAGTGTTTTTCCTTCGGCATCATAAAGGGCTGCTTCAATACGGATCAGTTCGCGTGGTTCGGCAAAGCCGTTTACAGCCTTGCCTTCAATAACGGAAAGATTCCCCAGCTTTTCGCTGCTGACATTGTATTGCTTCATGCCGCGCAGGGCGATACGCGAGATGAGATCTTCCTTTTCTTCTGGCTTTTCCGGGACAAGCACAGATTTGATGCCATCAAGAATCGGCGTATAGGTCCATAGGTACCAGGTTCCGCCTGCGACAATGCACAGGATGATCAGGAAGAGAATCAGGCTTCCCGTGGAATTTTTACGTTTTTTGGCCTCGGGGATGGGCAGGGTATCCATATTGATGTCGGTTCCCTGAGGCGTGAGACTCAGTACTTCCTTTTTTTCCTGTTCTGGAAGAGGGAAGACATGCTTGCAAACCGAGCAGCGCAACTTGGCACCAGGAATGGCATTGGCTTCGGGAAGGTTGAATTTTGTCGAGCAGTTGGGACAGGTGACTATCATGGTTCTTACTCCGGGCTGGCAGGCTGGAGATCGTTCGGTCATTCTTCGATTTCGGCCTCGTAAATGGCGGGCAACTCCCGATAGGATTCCGCGTAATCCAGACCATAGCCCACGACGAACCCACTAGGCAAGGCAAAGCCCACGAAATCCGCAGAGATGGAGACTTCACGACGTTCCTTTTTATCAAGCAGAACGGCGAGACGCAGACTTTTGGCACCACGAGCACGGAACTGCCGGACAAGAAAATCCATGCTGTGTCCGGTGTCAATAATATCTTCCACGATCAGAACGTGTTTGCCTTCCAGCCTGATTTCAACATCTTTGGTAAAATTGACGGTGTGGCTGCTTTCAGAGGCGTTTCCATAGCTGGCAAGACGCACGAAGTCGAGTTGAGGTTTCCCGTCAAGGCGTTTGACAAGATCTGAGAAAAACATGAATGCGCCTTTAAGGACACAGACGACAACAAGAGGTTCTCCCTTGTAGACAGCGTTGATTTCTTCGGCAAGTTCTCTGATGCGAGCCTGAATCTGTTCTTCGCTCAACAGCTGTTTCAGACGAGTAATACGCATATGGGGGCTCCTTGAATGCCTTAGGGTTCAATGAGGACAGCAGTTTCATCGCAATCTGGAAATTTGGGACAATGAATGCAGTCCGTCCATACCTTTTGGGGAAGAACGTCCTTTTCTACCGTAGTGAACCCAAGGGCATGAAAGAAGGGTACCTGATAGGTCAGGGCAAACAGACGGTGAATATCCAGCTCCCGGGTTTCCTGAATGCAGGCATCAACCAGCATGCGTCCACAACCCTTGCGTCTTACATCCTTATGAACGGCCAGAGAGCGTACTTCGGCCAGGTTTTCCCAAAGGATGGACAGCGCACCGCAGCCAACAATGGTGCTGTCGTTCTCAACGACATAAAAGTCTCGCAAATGGCCATAAAGCTCCGAGAGAGAACGGGGAAGCAGAAGGCCGTCAGCGGACGAAGTCATAAGCAGGGCATGAATAGCCCGGATATCTGACATGCGGGCCTTGCGTACAGAGAAGCTCATTGCTGTTCCTTGAGAATGGAATTGAATATGGCGTCAAGCTCGTTTCCCGGGATGATTCCGGGAGCATTATGGGCCAATTCGCCGGAAGGCAGGTAGATGACATTGTGCGGGATGCTGGAAATGCTGTATAGCTCTGGGAGATAGTTGTCTGAGCGGTACACGGGATAGGTGAATTCCATCTTCTGAACAAAGGTCTCGAGCTTGTCCTGATCCTGATCCAGAGAAATACCAATCATGGTTACCTGATCTTCGGAGTATTTCTTGCGCAGCTCCAGAAGATCCGGAATCTCGGCCCGACAGGGTGGGCACCATGTCGCAAAGAAGTTGATGAAGACAATCTTGCCCTTGTTATTCTGCAGAAATGTTTCCAGCTGGGGCGGAGTCATTGTCCCGAGCGTTGCAGCCGAAGCGGCAGTTGCAAGTCCCAGAGGGAAGAGCAAGATAAAAAGTAAAATAATGAATCGACGCATGCGTGTTACTCCTGGGATACCTGTATCTCTCGAGTGGATTTATGGAGCATAGGGCGGATAGCTTCCATCCGTGCGTTCAGTTTATGTCACTCCGGAGACTCTGAGAAGAGGTTCAGGTAGCCATTCTTCCGTTTTTAGTGACGTATGGCAACAAGTCGCTGGGCAAGGCGTACTGCGTCCACGGCATCGACAGAATAGTGTGCTCCAATACTCTCTGCAAAGGCGGGAGTAACCACGGCTCCTCCGACCATGACATCCGCCTTGATGCCCTTTTCTTTGACCAGTTCTACCGTGTCTTTCATGCGGACCATGGTCGTGGTCATCAGTGCAGACAGTCCGATGAGGCTGGCACCATTGTCAATGGCAGCCTGAACGATGACATCTGCCTTTACGTCCTTGCCGAGATCAATAACCTTGAATCCGTGGTTCCCAAGCATAAGACTGACGATGTTTTTCCCGATATCATGAATATCGCCTTCGACAGTAGCCAGAATGATGACGTGTTGTTCCTCTGTGGCGGGCCTGCGTTCAAGAAGTGGCTTCAGATGGGCAAAGGCCGTCTGCATGGTCTCGGCGGAGCGCAACAGCTGAGGCAGGAAATAGTCGCGTCGTTCGTAGCGGGCCCCCACTTCGGTAATGGCAGGAATAAGCCTTTCCCGGACCAGCTCAAAGGGATCCGCTCCATGTTCCAGCTCCTTTTCCACGAGAGACACAACATGTTCACGATCTCCAAGAATGACAGCTTCTTCCAGAGTGCTGGCCATGGCTCTGGTAAATGCTGTGGTATCCGCATTGCCGCCATTGCCCGGAGTCCAGTTCGCATAGCCATTGACAAAGGCCGCAGCGTCTCTGTCGTGCCCGAGCAGTACATCCGAGGCGTCTCTGACCTCGCGCAGCCTTTGACTTGAGGGATTGGCAATACAGGAGGACAGGCCGGCGCCCACACACATGGAAAGGAATGTCGTATTGACAAGCTCTCTCGCCGGCAATCCAAATGAAACGTTGGACAGTCCAATGGTAGTGGGCAGACCATGAGCTGTACACCAGCGTATGGTTTCAAGGCCTTCTCTGGCAGCCTCGGCTTTGGATGCTACGGCAAGTGCGAGAACATCCACAAGAATGAGGCGACGCGGAATGCCAAGAGACTCCGCCTTTGCAAGGAGATTTTCGATAATGGCAATACGCTCGCTGGCCTTTACCGGCAGTTTGCGTCCCTGCAGCGGGAGCAGAATGAAGGGTGCCCCCCACTGTCTGCACAGAGAACCCAGTCTTTCCATCCGGTCGCCTTCACCGCTGATGGAATTCACGAGAGGAGACCCCGGACAGTAGGGAAGTGCCGCCATGACCGCTTCGGCATGAGACGAATCCAGTGAAAGCGGCTCTTCATGTCTGGCTGTAAGACGCTGAACCAGCTCGGGCAGCAGGATGGTCTCATCCACCATGGGAGCGCCCACGTTGACATCCAGAACAGGGGCGCCCAGAGCAATCTGCTCCGAGGCAAAACGCAGGGCCAGTGTGTATTCTCCAGCCTGCAGTTCGGCCTGAAGTTCCTTTTTCCCTGTGGGATTGATGCGTTCACCAATCAAGGTCAGCGGTTCTCCAGCACCTATGCGTACCAGCCGTGTGCGGGTAGTCAGGACTATGCCGCTGGAAGCGACGGAAGGAGCAGTCCCCTGTTCTGTCCTGTCTGCGGCCTTGCGTAGGGCTGCGATATGTTCTGGAGAGGTACCGCAGCATCCACCGACGAGGCGGACACCGGCAGCTATAAAGGATGCTGTTCTGTCGGCAAAGGCTTCAGGAGAAAGGGGGAAGACGGTTTTCCCGTCCACCAGCTCCGGAAGCCCGGCATTGGGTTCCACAAATACTGGGCAGGAGCAACAGGCGAGCAGGCGTTCCACAAGCGGGGCCATTTCCACAGGACCTGCTCCACAGTTTATGCCTATGGCATCCACGCCAAGGTTGAGCATGGTTTCAGCAAAGATTTCCGGAGTTGTTCCCGTAAGGCTGGTTCCCTGTTCAAAAGTCATGGATACCATGATGGGCAGATCACATTCTGCTCTTACGGCAGCTACGGCAATCCTGGCTTCGGCAAGATCAAACTGGGTTTCCAGCAGGATAAGATCGACCCCTCCGGCGACAAGACCTCGTGCCTGTTCCCGGAAGGCCTCATAAAGTTCTTGTGGGGAAAGTTCTCCGAGGGGTTTGACAAAATGGCCGCATGGCCCCATGTCTCCCGCAATAAAGATTTGGCGTTCGGTGCAGTCGTTCGCCGCTTCACGGGCAATTTCTGCCATGGTGCGATTGAAGAATATTGGCTCGATGCCTTCAGGAAGCTTGAAGCGGGAACCACCAAAGGTACAGGTAATGATGATATCGGCACCTGCTTCAATATAGTCGCGGTGTATTCCCTTGAGAATGTCGGGGCGGGCAAGACAGAATTTTTCCGGATGTTCTCCGGCGGGGAGTCCCCGTGCCTGGAGCTGCGTCCCCATGGCACCGTCAAGAATAAGAATACGGCCCGATGCGAGCGCGTTACGAAAGTCAGACATCGGATCTCCTCCGGTACTGGGCGAGATCCTTGCCGGATCTGCACCAATGATTACTCATTAAAAGATACATGCCTCAAGGCCCTTGTCTACTGAAAATCGTTGAAAAGGACAAATCAAAACTATAGCATGGTTTCTGGTTTCCTCTCAGTGGGTATCCGACATGCTCCATGTCGGGGTCTCTTTTTCCTTATCAAGGACGTACAGCATGCCCTCATCATCCTCGAAAAAAAATGTGGAGAATGGTATCCTGATCCCAGACTCCAGAAATTCGGAGTCTCCGATGACTTCGGACACGGGTCTGCCAGATTCGACTTCTGCCACAGAGTCCTTTTCCGAGACGCCCATCGCCACACCCACTCAGGATCATAAGGAGACTGAAAGGTTTTCTGTCCCCGAATCTCATGAAGTCATGGAACCCGAAGTTCTGATGCCGGAGTCCATATCGGGAAAGAAGGGGAGCAAGAAGACTCGTAGTAATACGGAATCAGTCTTTGATCCTATTGATATAAATGAAGATTTTGAATCGGATGCCCCCCTTGATGAATCCGATATGGAAGCTCTGGGCGATACGGGTGACCTGAATATGGATACTGACCTGCCGGTTCCAGCTCAGACAATATTGCCCTCGATTCCCTCAAGCAAGGATTCTTTGCACCTGTATTTGCGTGAAGTAGGGCGTTTCCCCATGCTCAAACCGGATGAGGAATTTGAACTGGCGCGCCGTGTTCAGAAAAATGGGGACAGCGATGCAGCCTTTCGGCTTGTCTCTTCTCATTTACGACTTGTTGTCAAGATTGCCATGGAATTCCAGCGGCGCTGGATGCAGAATGTTCTTGACCTGATTCAGGAAGGCAATGTCGGTCTTATGCGAGCCGTCAACAAGTTTGATCCAGACAAGGGAATCAAGTTTTCATACTACGCCGCGTTCTGGATTCGTGCCTATATTCTTAAATTTATTATGGATAACTGGAGGATGGTCAAGATTGGCACAACGCAGGCTCAACGCAAGCTGTTCTATAATCTGAATCGTGAACGCCAGAAGCTTATTGCGGAAGGGTTTGATCCAGATGCTGCAACACTGGCTTCCAGACTCGGCGTAGGAGAAGATCAGATTGTGGAAATGCAGCAGCGACTCGATGCTTCGGATATGTCTCTTGATGCCAACGTCAATGATGAAGCCGGCAGCGCTACCCGCATGGATTTTCTGCCCGCACTTGGGCCTGGAATTGAAGAAAGTATTGCAGGAAGAGAGATTGCGGAGCTTCTGCACGATCATTTGCGGGAGATCCTGCCAACACTTTCAGAAAAGGAAGCCTATATTCTGGAGCACAGGC
>CAMLXE010000047.1 GCA_946490455.1 uncultured Desulfovibrio sp.
CACGTCAGCGCTGAAGATCGCCGACTGGGTCTGTCCATCAAACAGCTCAAGGACGACGAAGAACGCCGCAAGCCTCGTGAATACAGCCGTTCCGGCCCAGAAGCCGGTCAGAGTCTGGGCGACCTCCTGAAGGCTGCCGTTCAGGAATCCGAAAACTAGGCCGTTCCTGTCAACAGACAGTATCTGCCCAAGCTGATAAGAGGTTCGATGCTCCTGCATCGAACCTCTTTGCTTTTCAGCTTCCCCCAAACTACCATCAGATCGCGGTCCTTTCTTCAAATTTTTTCTGCAACAGCCTGACAGATCACTTCGCAAAGAGACGGCCTCCTTGTTATCCCCTTTCTCAGAAAAGATCTCCAAAACCTGCTCAATACCCGCCTCACCTTGACCCGCCCCTGTCCTGCTCGTACAAACGAAATACCCCCATCTGAACAGACCATGTATTCGGAGACACACCATGCAACCACTCCCGACTCCCGAAGAAATGTCTCGCTGGGATCGCGCCGCCATTGAACGGGGTATCCCGGAATTTACCCTTATGGAAAACGCCTCACGCGAAGCCCTGCATACGCTGCTGCAGCTTGTGGGTACTGTGGCACATCGCCGAATCCTTCTGTTCATGGGAGGCGGCAATAACGGAGGCGATGCAGCCTGCCTCGCCAGGCACCTCCATGATGCAGGAGCTGAAACGCTTGTACTGCATACCCGCCCACTCAAGGCCTATCGGGGAACAGCCGGACGACATCTGCGGCTCGCCAAAGCCTGCGGAGTCACCTTTGCTTCTGCTTCAGGCTGGCCGGAACGCTTCCGCGCCACTCCATGGGACCCATCCTTTACGGGGATCCCCAACTCTGGTCCGGATATTGTGGTTGATGGTCTGCTGGGAACAGGATTTTCAGGGACACTGCGGCAAAAGGAACTGACCCTTGTGCGCTCCATCAACGGTCTTGCCTCCCGTGCTCTTATCCTTGCCATTGATATTCCGTCCGGCCTTTCCGGCCTCACAGGCCAGCCATGCCCGGAAGCCGTTCGTGCGACAGCAACTGTCACATTCGAGGCAGCCAAACCGGGTCTTGTCCTGCCTCAGGCAGCACCATTTACCGGGTCCTTGCATGTCCGTCCCATTGGCATGCCGAGAGTCGTCCGGGAAACATTGCCGCCTTCCTTCTGTCTTATCCAAAAAGACTCGGATCTTTCTGTCTCCTTGCCTGCCCCTGACTGCCACAAGGGTACAGCCGGTTCTGTTCTCATCATTGGAGGTTCGGAAGGCCTTGTCGGTGCGCCCCATCTTGCAGCCCGTGCTGCTTTGCGGTCTGGAGCCGGTCTGGTCAGCATTGCAGCTCCGGAAGACCTTTGCGATGCCATCAAGGCCAACTGCCCGGATATTATGACCCGACCTCTTGGAACGCCTGGGAATCGTTGCTGGACACCCGGCCTGCTGGATGATCTGAAATCATTGCTGGCCTCCTGCGACACCATTGTTCTTGGTCCTGGTCTGGGACGCGATACAGAAACGGCCGCCTTTGTGCGCAATTTTCTTCTGCTGGACCGGCCACGTACGGTTCTGGATGCTGATGCGCTCCATGCTCTGGCCGCGCTCCCCGCAGCGCTGAGCAGCCTGAAATCTTCCGATGTGCTTACACCTCATCCCGGAGAAGCAGGTACCCTGCTGGGTCTCACGGCAGCCCAAATTCAGGGTGATCGCCTTGCAGCCCTGAACAGTCTGAAAGCCCTTGCCCCTTCCGTCTGGGTTCTGAAAGGAGCCGGAACACTCGTTGGGACACAAGGCAAACCAAGTGCCATCTGTCCCCTTGCCGTACCCAATCTTGCCGTAGGAGGTTCCGGCGATGTTCTTGCAGGCTGCCTTGGAGCGCTGCTTGCCAGACGGCAGCAGAAAACGGATACTTGGCACATTGCCTGCCTCGCCGTTCTTGCACATGC
The DNA here is from genome assembly GCA_946490455.1 of uncultured Desulfovibrio sp. Taxonomy (GTDB): domain Bacteria; phylum Desulfobacterota; class Desulfovibrionia; order Desulfovibrionales; family Desulfovibrionaceae; genus Bilophila. Next base: position 1,942 of record CAMLXE010000047.1, read on the forward strand.
CGAAGCGGGGAAACAGCTTGCCACACGTTTTCCGGCCAGAGGCAATACCGCTTCAGAAATAGCCGAAGCACTGCCCTCCGCCCTCGCCACGCTGCTCGATGCATCCAGCTGAACAGCTCTTGCCTTTCTGACAGGGCAGAGCTACAGCATGATGTCGCATAACACCTGAACCGGAGCCATTCCATGAACAGATTCTGGGGCTTTTTCTATGGGCTGCTGGCTTCGGCGAGCTACGGTCTGATCCCTCTTTTTACCCTTCCTCTGACAGAGCATGGCCTGCGTGTAGATTCCATTCTCTTCTACCGTTTTTCCTTTGCCTGCCTCGCTATTGGCCTCATTCTCATCATCAGAAGAGAAGCGCTCGGAGCACGACTTGTTGACATCGGCAAACTCTTCCTTCTGGGAATGTTCTACTCCATGTCCGCCATTTTCTACTTCCTGAGCTTTGCGCACATGACCAGCGGTATCGCCACGACCATTCATTTTCTGTATCCCGTCTTTGTTGCCATCATTATGATGACCTTTTTCCGGGAAAAGAAATCCCCCATCACTCTGACAGCCATTGTTCTGGCCATTTCGGGGGTAGCCCTGCTCTCCTTTGGAGGACAGAACCAGCATATGAGTCTGCTTGGCCTTATTCTGGTACTCATCTCCTCCATAGCCAATGCAACATATATCGTCGGCATGTCCCGAGCTGGAATCCGCAACCTTTCAGGACTGAAAACAACCTTCTTCCTTCTGCTGTTCGGTTCCTTCTTTACCCTGATCTTCTGCCTGAGCAGGGGCAGTTTTCAGCCAGTTAAAGAAACATCAACACTGCTCCAGCTTCTGTTGCTTGCCCTGATCACAGGGGCTCTTTCCAATATGTGCCTGATTGAATCCATCAAGCGTATCGGTTCCACGCTTTCTTCCATCATTGGTGCACTGGAACCGGTTACTGCTGTCTGCGTGGGGGTTCTTGTCTTTCATGAACCCTTCACGTCTCGTATAGGCTCCGGTATTTTCCTGATTCTGTCCGCAGTGCTGCTCATTATTCTTTCCGCACAGATTGCAACGCTGTTTCAGCGAAAGCATTGAGTCCCCCTCATATAAGCAGAAGTCCCGGTTTCGCACAGGAAACCGGGACGCATCCGTCAAATCAATCTGACACTCTGCTCTGGGAACGGTTAAACGATACAGGCAGCCCCTGCCGCTCCAACGAATTCTGCATGGCACAGGTCATTGTTTCTCACATGACTGTTCCAGAGGTCGGGCCTTTTTCCACCACCACTGAGCCCGCTGCACCAAAACATTGATGTCTCCCCCCGCAGCTACATTCAGAAAGGAACGGTACCGACGTACGGTTTCCTGACTCAAGGGATTGGCTTCAAACAGCCACTCAAACAACGCACCATCCTCCATGAGCATCTTGCGCGCCGAATCCATCCTCCGACGGAAGGAAGGCGTCAGGAAAGGCAGCAGTTCATCATGTTCTGCAAGAGTAGCAAAGTAGGCCAATGTGGAAATGAAATTAAGCCCCTGTATGGAAGCTGACGCTGCATCATGTTCCTGTGGTGTGGAACGGAAGGTCAGACATCCCATATCTTCAAACAGCGCTTCCACCGTGCGACAGTCCTCTTCCCGGGCTGTCTGACCGGGAGTAATGCATACTCGCAGCTCATCTTCCCGAGGCTGAGGTCCAAACAATGGATGCGTTCCCACTACAGGACCGGCATAGGCGGCTTCCAGCTGAGCCATGGGACAAATCTTGACCGACGTAATGTCTGAAAGGATCTGCTTTCCATCAAGGTGAGGAACCAGACGGGGCAAGACCTCGGCAAGTGCTCCGGCAGGGATGCACAGGATAACGACGTCCGCTCCCGGCAATGCCGCTGCAAAGCCCCTGTCAGTCAGGGGCAAATCAAGTCCTGTCACCTTGTGCCCGGCAGCCGTCCACCGCCGGGTCAGCATATCCCCCATGCGCCCGCGACAACCAATCACCGCAATGTGCCGTTGCGTACCGCTCATCGTACCTGCTCCCATCTGGTCCAGAAATCGGGAAAGGACTTGCGCACACACGTCGGATCATCCAGCGTAATATGTGCCCCCAGTGTCTCCAGCAAAGCCAGACTCATGGCAATTCTGTGATCGCCATGTGCGGAAAAGGAAACTGTTTCCAGCGCCGGTATTCTGTCCCGCAACGCCTTTCCAAGTCCCTCTACAGATAAGCCATCAGCATGCTGGATCGTCCGGACGCCTATTCTGTTCAGCTCTTCCGCCGGTGCGGCTATGCGATCACTCTCCTTGATTCGCAAATGGGCCACATTGGTTACTGTCGTTGTCCCTTCGGCAAAGGCGGCAAGGACAGCAACCGTGGGAACCAGATCCGGGCAACGGTTCATATCTACCGTGACACCATGCAGATTCGATGGAAAAACGACCACAGCATTTTCCTCTACTTCAATACGAGCTCCCATGCTCCGCAAAATATCCAGCATGGCCCTGTCTCCCTGCAGGGACTGACCATTCAGTCCCTCGACCCGCACAGGTTCCAGGCCGATGGCCCCTGCAGCCAGCAGATAGGAAGCACCGGACCAGTCCCCCTCTACAGCATACAGTCCTGCTCGATAGGAAGCCGGCTGCATCAGAAAACGCACCAGATTGGGCCGAACTTCATCCAGAGAACGCCAGCTGACCGCCTGCCATTCATCTTCAGGTGTTCTTCTGCACTCCACCGTAAAAGGAATGCCAAACAGTTCCAGTGCGTTCAAAGTAAGGCCAATATAAGGCCACGACACTACCTTGTTTCCCCCCACCGTGACTGTCATGGGGGCATGCGCCATGGGAGCAGCCAGCAGAAGTCCTGACAGGTACTGACTGGACTCATCCATGCCAATACTGACTTCCCCGCCAGTCAATCCATTTGCCTGCAACACCATCGGAGGAAACCCTGCACGCCCCTCAAAACGAAATGAAGCGCCAAGCCGTTCCAGAACAGTTGTCAGTTCACCAACAGGCCGCTCATGCATTCGTGGTGCCCCATGAATGCGGAAAAGACCGGAGCCGGCTGCAAGTACGGCCGTAAGCAGGCGGCACGTCGTACCGGATTCGTGGACATCACATGAAAGAGGGACATCCCTGCCCCCTTCTGGTCTGCCGGCTATTCCTGTCACAGCATAATCACCATCGGCAATTCGTCTGATGCCAGCCCCTGCACAGCGCAGAATCGCCATTGTGCGCTCAAGATCTCTGCTTTCCAGGATACGGCTGACGACAGACTCTCCTTCAGCCAGTGCAGCTCCTATCATCATACGGTGCGAAACGGACTTCGACGCCGGTGCCTGAACCTTTTTCATGTCATTCCCTCTTCATGAAAGGAAAAATAAAAAAAGGTCGCGAACTTCATGTTCGCGACCTTCCATAACGCCTGAAAAGACTTCCGTCAGTTCCGAGCGCCCACGTCGCAGCATTTCCCCCAATAATAGAAGTAGAATCCGGCAAAATAGCCGGCTACAAAACGGGAAAGACTGACAGCAGCACTGAACATCTGACAAAACCTTTTTTGGGGATGTAGCCTTGTAACTCCATTTCTGTCAAGTCAGATTCCCCTTTCGGGGCTGCCTTGGGGCGTGCAGGTTACGCCCCAAGGCAAAGACAGCCAAACGAGGAGAGAATCCGTTCGACCATCAAAAACGCTGGCTGGTCCACTCGGACCAGTGTCCTGCATTGCGGATACGCTGCATGGCGGACAAGGTATTGTCGCGCGAGCCAAAGGCTGTCAGTCGAAAATAGCCTTCCCCACTGGGACCGAATCCGACACCAGGGGTACCTACAATATGCAACCGGCTCAACAGCAGATCAAAAAAGGACCATGAATCCATCTCTCCCGGCGTTTTCAGCCAGATGTACGGGGAATTCACGCCCCCATAGCAGGAAATCCCGGCTTCAGTGAGCCCCTTTCGGATAATGGCTGCATTTTCCATATAGCAGGCAATGGATTCACGCACTTCACGCTTTCCTTCCGGAGAATAGACTGCCTCGGCAGCACGCTGCACGATATAGGGACACCCGTTATATTTTGTGGTCTGCCGACGATTCCAGAGAGGATTCAGCGAATGCCGCGTCCCATCAGCCGTACGGGCCTGAACTTCCTTTGGAACGACCACATACGCACAGCGCAATCCCGTAAAGCCTGCCGTCTTGGAGTAGCTGCGAAATTCAACAGCAACCTCTCTGGCTCCGTCCAGTTCGTAAATGCTGTGCGGGATATCCGGCTCCGTAATGAACGCTTCATAGGCGGCATCAAAAAGAATCAGACATTCCTGTTCCCGGGCATAGTCCACCCAAAGCTGCAGCTGCGAACGAGTCAGTGCCGTTCCTGTAGGATTGTTGGGAAAGCAAAGATAGATAATATCGGGTCGCTGTTCGGGAAGCGATGGTCTGAAGCCATTCTCCGCCGTACAGGGAAGATAGACGAGGCGGGACCACATGCCGTTATCCTGCAGGAATCCTGCACGTCCTGCCATTACATTGGAATCCACATACACAGGATAAACAGGGTCCGTCACCGCAATGATGCAATCCTCGGCAAACAGCTCCTGAAAATTGGCGACATCACATTTGGCTCCATCACTGACAAAAACCTCATCTTCATCCAGATGAATGCCTCGTGACTCAAAGTCATTGGTGATAATGGCACTCACAAGAAACGAATATCCGCGTTCCGGACCATAGCCCCGGAAACCGTCTTCGGTTGCCTGCTCCTCCACGGCCCTGTGCAGGGCAGCAAGGACAGCAGGAGGCAGGGGACGAGTGACATCGCCAATTCCAAGACGAATAATATCGGCGTCAGGATTGGCCTCCCTAAATGCGGCAATCCGATGCGCTATTTCTGCAAAGAGATAACTGCCGGGCAGCTTCAGATAATTCTCATTGAGATGAACCATAATCTTCTACGCTCCAAAAATTGTATCCACAGCGGTGGCTTGGCCATGAGGAAAAATTCTCAATTCAACAAAAAAACGAGGGCGTTTCCCGAACAGACAAGCCCATTATCCGAAATAGTCTCCCGTAAAGACCATGGTCGCCCCACCAGTCATGAAGACATGGCCACTCTGCTCGTCCCATTCAATATCCAATTCCCCGCCAAGCAGATGAACCCGGACCTTGCGTCCCGTGCGCCCTGTCAGAACAGAGGCCACAACAGTTGCGCAAGCCCCCGTACCGCAAGCGAGCGTTTCTCCGGCGCCTCGCTCCCAGACTCGCATTTTGAGCGTATCCCGATCAATAACCTCAATGAATTCCGTATTGGTTCTCCTGGGAAACAATGCATGATGTTCAAAATGAGGACCAAGTTCCGGCAAATTCAGCTTGTCCACGTCATGCGTAAACACAACGGCATGAGGATTTCCCATGGAGACAGCCGTAACATTCCAGACCCGGCCCTGTACGCGTAATGGCCTGTCGATAAAATTTTCTCCAGAATCGCTCACAGGAATTTCTGCAGGCTTCAGATGGGGTTCTCCCATATCCACCGTGACGGTCTCCACCTTTCCATGCGCCACATGCAGCTTCAGGATCCGGATACCTGCGAGCGTCTCAATACGAACTTCTTCCTTGTCCGTATGACCATTATCGTACACATACTTGCCCACACAGCGAATCCCATTGCCGCACATCTCCGATTCACTTCCATCGGCATTGAACATGCGCATACGGAAATCCGCGACAGCGGGATCGGAAGGAGGACAAATGAGAATCAAGCCATCACTCCCCACACCAAAATGGCGATCACTGATTCGAACTGCCAGTTCTTCAGGATGGGGGATCGGATGCTCCAGGGCGCTCATATAGACATAATCATTACCCGCAGCCTGCATCTTGGTAAATTTCATGGCATTTCTCTCCCGGTTGTCCGTACCCTGCAGCGTGCAGACAACCCTACCATTTTTCAAGTCAACAAAGTCAATCTCTTAAACCCCAAAGACGAACTGCCCTGCTTTATCCCCATCATGAATGCCACATTACCTGCCCGTGGAAAATGAAAGGAATATCGCAGGGGAGGAGGCACTACCCAAAGGGCAGTGCCTCTCATCACCAATCAATGCAGCCACAACAGTTCGGCATAGGAAGGCAGTGACCATTCATGGCCGCTGCACAGCCCTTCCAGCGTATCGGCATGATCACGACACTTTTGCATGGCGGGCAGCAGGACATCACGGGCATAGGCAGCATGGGCAAGCGCTTCGCCAGCATGGTTCCGCTCATAGGCAACTTCCAGCTCGTCAAGAGCCTGTATGAAAGCCTTCACCTGCTCGTTGACTCTCTGGTAATACCTTTTTTCCACCTCGGCATCCCCAAGAATGGATGTTGCAGAAGTCACGGCATCAGCCAGCTTCTTCTGCCAGGCCAAAGCCGACGGAAGAATACGGGTACGCCCCAGATCCAAGGTCATATGAGCTTCAATCGTGATGGTATTGGCATAGTTCTCCAGCAGAATTTCCTGCCGCGAAAGCATTTCCCGTTCACTGAGAATGCCCTCACGAGAAAAGACCTCCATGACATCCTTGTCCGTATAATGCGCCAGTGCGGATACCGTATCCTTGAGGTTGGGAAGTCCACGACGTTCGGCTTCGACAGGCCACTCCGCACCATAATTGTTCCCATCAAAGACAACGGGCATGTGTTCACGGAAGAGCTTCGCCAGAAGTGTCTGAATAGCCGAATTGAGCGGAATCCCCTTTGCCACTTCGCCTTCAAGTTCAGTGGCAATGTCATCGAGGGCACAGGCCACGGCTGCGTTCAGTGAAATATTGGCTGTTGCAATGTTCTGTGAAGAACCCAGCGCTCTGAATTCAAACTTGTTCCCAGTAAAGGCAAAGGGGCTTGTCCGGTTCCGGTCCGAAAGGTCCCGAGGCATGGTAGGCAACACGGAAACGCCAATTTCAATGGGGCTACTGCTTCCGGTACCCGTTCCGCTGCCATAGGCTATGGAGCGAATGACGTCAGAGAGACTTTCTCCAAGATAAACGGACAGAATGGCTGGCGGCGCCTCATTGGCCCCCAGACGATGATCATTGCTTGCGCCAATAATACCAAGCCGCAGATTGATTCCGTGCCGATGAACCGCCCGCAATACCCCTGCAAGGAAGATCAGGAACTGTGTATTTTCGCGCGGTGTCTTGCCGGGATTAAGCAGATTGTTTCCATCGGAATCACACAGAGACCAGTTATTGTGCTTCCCGGAACCATTTACTCCTGCGAAGGGCTTTTCATGCAGCAGGCAGGCGAAACCATGCCGTCTGGCCGTACGGCGCATGACTTCCATCGTCAGCATGTTATGGTCTGTAGCCGTATTCACGTCCTCATAAACGGGCGCTATCTCAAACTGCCCTGGAGCAACTTCATTGTGACGGGTGTGTGCCGGAATCCCCAGTGCAAACAGCCGTTGTTCCACATCCTGCATGAAGGCAAGAACACGAGAAGGAATACTTCCAAAGTAGTGATCCTCCATTTCCTGCCCCTTGGCCGGGCGTGCCCCGTACAGTGTACGACCACAGAGCATGAGATCGGG
>CAMLXE010000048.1 GCA_946490455.1 uncultured Desulfovibrio sp.
GAATATTCCCGGGGTGGAAGCGCGGCCCAGGGAGGAGATCTGGGCTGGTTCACTGCAAACCAGTTGGTGGCCCCCTTCTCTGCTGCCTCCGCAGCCCTGAAACCGGGCGAAGTATCCTCCCCTGTACAGACGACTTTCGGCTACCACCTCATCAAGCTGGAAGACAAAAAACCGGCAGGAATTACCCCACTGGCTGATGCCAGTGATTCCATCAGAACCCGGCTGGCTCAGGAAGCCGCAGTAGGCAAGGTACAGGATGCTCTGGAGCAGGTTCAGCTTGCCATCATCGGCGGGAAATCACTCAAGGATGCAGGAGCTCCTCTCAAGCTGGAACCCAAACAGACCGGACTTGTGAACACTTCCAGCCTGGCCACACTGCTTGGGCTGAAGCCGGAAAATGTTACGAGCATTCTCGCAGCCAAACCGGGGACAACGCTGGAAACACCCTTTATGACCAAAGATGGTTATCTTGTGGTCAATATCAAGGAATCCCATCCACAAGGCATTCGCTCTCTGGATGAAGTCAAGGAAGAAATCATTACCGGGCTTAAGACCACCAAGGCTCGTGAACAGGCACTTGCCGAAGCTCAGAACGTCCGGAAGAGCTTTTCCGAACAGGCTCCGCAGGCAGTCACGACGCGTCTGACCAAAAGTGCTCCCTTTGGACGTGAAGGCTACATTCCAGGACTTGGCATCAATCGAGATCTCGCCAAAGATGCTTTCAATACCAAGCCTGGCAGTTGGCTGCCTGTAGCCTACGCACTGGACGGTGGCGCAGTTCTGGCCAAAGTGGCTGAAGTCATCACACCTGCTGAGGAAAACTGGGAAGCCGCAGCGCCTCAGCTGACGGGTGCAATTCTCAATGCCAGACGAGAACAGATGTTCACCCATTTTCTTGACCTGCTCAGACGTTCGGCAAAGATTGAGCTGAGAAATGAAACCATTCTGAACGAATAGCAACGCTGAAGAACACAAGCCAAAGCCCCCGTGATCAAATGTCACGGGGGCTTCTTTTCAGCTCCAAAGAGATCATATCGGAAGTCAAAAAGGATCGGCTGACCGACAGGATTTCCAGATTTCCGTCCTAATCATGGTGATATGGAATATTCCGAACCAGAGACTCCGCTCTATACAGTTGCTCCAGCAAAACAACCCGCGCCAGTTCATGAGGTAATGTCAGTGGCCCCAGCGCAACACTATGCCGGGCAATGCGCTTGACCTCGGGATCAAAACCAAAGGCTCCCCCGATAATGAAGCAGGGACGCCTGGAAGCATTCTCTGACACCTGCTCAAGAAAAGAAGAAAATTGCCGTGATGAGAACTGCTTGCCATGTTCATCCAGGATGATCGGGATGTCCACTTGGGTAATCGCAGACAGAATCCCCTTGCCTTCAAAAGCATTACGGTCAACAATGGGCAAAGCGGGATCGCCATCCCGGATGATGGTTTCTGTATAGGCTCTCCAGCGAAGGAGTCTGCCGGTATAGTACTCGGCGGCACTCTTCCAGAAGGGAGTTTTCAATCGTCCTACAGCGATAACGCGTAACGGTTTTAAGGTCATGACGCCCCTGCTGGTAAAGGTTTCGGCCTTCACCGGTCATCGGCGAAGCCAGGAGGCAATATGGAAAAAGCGCGGAAGAAAGCCCCTTTTGTCAATCTGAAACGTGCAGTCGAGCTGATGCTGGATGGACATCCGGTCATCTTCCCGACGGAAACCTTTTTTGCCCTGGGAAGTCGAGCACTGGATGCTGACGCCACGGCCCGTGTCTTTCGAGCCAAACACCGCTCAACAGTTCGTCCCCTGCCACTCATTCTTGGAGAATGGGAACAACTCGATCTGATAGCCAAATCTTCGGACAGCATTCGTCCGCTTCTGGAACAGTTCTGGCCAGGCCCCCTCTCTGTCATCTTTCCGGCCAGACTGCGTGTCCCGGATATTCTGACGGGAGGAACCGGACGTGTTGCCGTACGCCTGTCCTCTCATCCCGTCGCGTGTGCACTGGCCAAAGCAGTTGGAGAACCCATTACCTCAAGCAGCGCCAATATCAGTGGGAATCCAGCTGTCACCAGTGCTGCACAGCTTGATCCGGAACTCTGCACCTCCGTTTATGGCATCCTTGATGAACCCCCTGCTCCGGCAGGAGGTCTGCCTTCGACACTTGTGGAATATGATGAGGCCAACCGCCTGCATATCCTACGGGAAGGCGCCATTTCGCGCGAAGCCATTCATGCCGCTGGATTTGAAATAATCTGACCGAATTCCGCCCCGCTGCCTGCAAAGGCAGCGGGATTTTTCTTTTCTGCCGTTTCTCGTTCAATCAATAAGCTGCCTACCCGAGAACAGGGTTTCCTTCCTCTGGACCTTTTTTCCTTTCCCAGAGGGCCTTGATGCGTCCACCCTCCAGCTGCAACACATGTGTAATGGCAGGAATAATATCCGATTCATGATGTGTTACCATGACCATCTGGATATGCTGGCGAGCCAGCTGATCAAGCAGGCACATGAACTCCATGCGTGAAGCGGCATCCAACCCAGAAAATGGTTCGTCAAGCAGCAGAAGATCCGGCTCTCCAGCCAGAGCTCGAGCCAGAAGCAGACGCCTCAGCTCGCCGGTGGAGCAGGAACGAATGGGACGATCTGCCAAAAATTCCAGATGCAGATCATGCAGCAGAATGCTGACCTGCTCCCGTTCCTCCGCTGAGGCTTCACGATAGATGCCTACCGCATTATCGATGCCTGAAAAGACAAGTTCTGCCCCGGTGATGTCATAGCCATATGTGGCCTGCTGCAGGTCAGAGACAAGCCTGACCCCCCGACGCAAATCTTCCAGCCTTTTGACTACGCCTCCCTGGCGGGGCAGTTCATGCGTAATGCTGCCACCATAGGCTACAATTTCGTCTCCGTGCAACAGACGAAGCAAAGTGGACTTTCCTGCCCCATTGCGACCAAGTACAGCCCAGTTTTCTCCGGGCTCAATAACCCAGCTGATGTCATGCAGTACAGGGATTCTATCAATAAATACCGAGGCATGATCAATGGCAATTCGCGCATGACATCCCCGTATGCCACGCAAATCCGAAAACATCTCTGAAGAACTGTTGCCAGACACCACGGAAGGCCTTTCTGCAGAAACGGGTTCTTCTGCAAGCTGTCCATGTTCCAGGGTCACTTCACGCCTGATCCAGCAGGGCAGCGTCTCCGGTCTATGCGTGGTCATGACCAGTGTAGAGAGTTCGGCAACACGCTCCAGAGCGTCCAGCAATTCCTTGCGGACCTGTGCATCAAGTCCATCAGTCACTTCATCAAGCAACAGCAAGGCAGGCTTACGGACAAGGGCGCGCGCAATAAGCAGAAGCCGAAGCTGCCCCTGAGAGAGAATCGTCACTTCCCGCGGCAGCAAACATTCTCCACCAAGCAATCGCACCATCTGCAAGGCATACGCTGTTTCTTCTGGAGAAGGTCTCCGCTGCATATATACGGTATCCGTAAAACCGCCAAGAACCAGCTCCTCTCCCGTCACATGCCATCCCTGCCGGACAGCCTTCTCCTGTTGGGCAGCAGAAACCAGGGCTGTCATCTTGCGCCCGGCAAGTGGCGCCTCATCGGGGCCTTCCGGGGTATGCCAGATGACCCGCCCCATACGGTTTACCCCTACCTGATCAGGCCACTGCTCCCCACGCAACAATCGAAGCAAAGTGGACTTGCCCGCTCCATTTCCCCCTCGAATGAGGGTATGCTCTCCCGCATACAGAACCAGAGAAAAATCATTGAGTGCTTTTCCGGATCCAGGATAGCTGACATGCACATGTTCCACTTCAACCAGAGGATTACGAGAAGCCACGACAGCTTCCTCCTTCACGTATTCAAAACACGATTCACGAACTGAGGTAGCGGACAGAACCCCTTTTCCCAGAAGTTCGCGTCCTGCACCGCAGACAGATTCAGAGAGAGCCAATATCAGAAAGGCAGTTCCTGCCGCTCGCCATGCTCAAAAACAAGGCTGTGTGTATAGCCAAAGGAACGAGCATATTTTTCCAGCAGATCAAATCCATAGGCCGGAGTATCAATATCATGCGCGTCGGAACCGAAGGTAATGGGAACCCCTATCTCGGCAGCAAGTCTCATAATTTCCGGACCTGGATAAATTTCCCGGCATGGTTTTCGCAATCCTGCTGAAGAAATTTCCATTCCCATGCCGGCATCACGAATGGCGGTCAGGGCCTCGGCAACGAGATCAAGGCTGCCGGGACAAGCCAACCAGCCTTTGAATGTTTCGACTGAAAACAATTTGATAATATCCGGATGCGCCGCGATATTGACCAGTCCACTCCGGGCCAGATCCTTCAGCGTTCTGAAGTAGGCAACATACTGCTCTTCACAAAAGTCGGGCCCCCTCTGCCAGTCCTCTGGAGAAAAGTCGAAACCCCATGTTCCCAGAAAGTGGATTCCGCCAATGACATAATCAAAGGGATGGGCAGCAACAGCCCGTTGCATGAAATCCGGTTCTGCCGGGAACCAGTCCAGTTCCATCCCCAACAGGACGCGCAACTCTGGATCGCGCTGTTTGAAGGACAGGACATCCTCAACATAATTTCCGAACGATGCCTGAAGATGATCCCGATATTCCTTTGGATAGGAATAGGCCAGAGGACGGGGAGAATGCTCGGAAAAACCATAAATGCGAAGCCCATGCTCTCTGGCTGAAGCGACCATCTCCGAAACGCTGTTTCGAGCATGGGATGCGTTCGTGTGGTTATGCAGATCAACAACTATCATGACAATACGAAGGTAAAGATTGACTGGGAAATACACCGCAAGCTATTTGCTGAATCCTTTTAGATTCCTGTTAATTGGATTAGTTGTCAAGACTTCAGGGCACAGGCGAAACAGCCTGCCGTCAAAAAGGGGAGTCCCCCTTCATGGAGAGACTCCCCTTTAGGCTATCTGAGTCAAAAAGGAACTCACACACCGGCAGCCGTGCGCAGATCCGCCACGGCATCGGTCTGTTCCCATTTGAATTCAGGCAGTTCGCGACCAAAATGACCATAGCAGGAAGTTTTCCGGTAAATCGGACGGAGAAGATCCAGACGCTTGGTAATGAAATAGGGACGCAGATCAAAGACTTCACGGACAGCCTTGGTCAGAATTTCATCAGGAATATCGCTGGTCCCCAGAGAAGAAACCAGAACGGACACGGGCTGAGCGACACCGATGCAATAGGCAATCTGAACTTCGCAACGAGGAGCGAGACCCGCAGCGACCACATTTTTGGCCACATAACGGCCCATATAGGCAGCAGAACGGTCTACCTTGGAAGGATCCTTTCCGGAGAAGGCGCCACCGCCATGGTGACCAGAGCCACCATAGGTATCCTGAATGATCTTACGGCCAGTCAGACCGCAGTCACCCATAGGACCGCCGATAACAAAACGTCCGGTAGTATTGATAAAGATCTCGCAGTTCTTTTCATCAAAGAGTCCGCTCGGTTCCAGAACAGGACGAATAACCTTGCTCTTTACGGCCTCAATGACATCATCCTGAGAAGCGGAAGCAGCATGCTGCGTAGAAACAACCACATTATTGATGCGGACGGGTTTTCCATCAACATATTCAAAGGAAACCTGGGTCTTGCCGTCAGGACGGAAAAAGTCCACTTCGCCATTCTTCCGAACCTTTGTCAGCTGCTGAGACAGCTGATGGGCCCAGTAAATGGGAGCTGGCATCAGCGTGGACGTTTCGTTGCAGGCAAAGCCAAACATCATCCCCTGGTCTCCTGCACCCTGATCTTCAGGGGCAACACGATCAACGCCCTGTGCAATATCGCTGGACTGATGGTCAATGGAGGAAATAACGGCGCAGGTCTGCCAGTCAAATCCCATCTCGGAACTGTTGTAGCCAATTTCCCTGATTGTCTCACGTACGACCTTCGGGAAATCAGCATAGCCCTTGGTGCTGATTTCACCGGCAATCACAGCCATGCCTGTCGTTACGAGCGTTTCACACGCTACACGGGAATTGGGATCCTGTTCAATAAGCGTATCAAGAATAGCGTCAGAAATCTGATCGGCTACCTTGTCGGGATGGCCTTCGGTCACAGATTCGGAGGTGAAAAAATATCTGCCTTTTTCCGGTTGCATGGAATGCTCCTTGGTATCGCCTTCAGGCGCATGTTTCTGGATTTGATCTAACACTGTATAACTATATCAAGTTATCCAGATATAAATAGAGTAGGCCAGTTGTAGCATGCCATTCCCGCTTTGTCCAGCATGTTATGCTTCCTGCCCATGAAAGCAGTTGACCTGAGGCGTCTTGCCCGGCAAACTCCCTGACGGAGTGATGATTGCCATGAATCCGATTTACCAAGGTCAAGTTGACGTTTTCTGTGCTGCCTACGCCGTCATCAATGCCATCCGGCGAATCCACGAAAGCCGTCTTCTGCACTGCCGCGAACTGTTGCATGAGGCTCTGCTTGATGCAGCGGCAAACCCTGAATACTTTGCCACAATTCTGAAACAGCAGACCGACTATGCAAGCTGGGTAGATTCCATGCTGGAAAGACAGGTTCAGCGAGGAACTCTGTATGTGGAAAAACCCTTTTCCAGTACAGGCTCCCATTCAGAAGCCATTCCCCCAGAAAGGCTCTGGGAAACGCTGGAACAGTGGTTGAATGGAACCTCTCGCCGTGCTGTCATCTTTCAATTCATCCGGCATCTCATTCCTACGCAGCTTGTTATCCGGCACTGGAGCTGTGGATACATCATTCAGGAAGATATACTGTCCCTTCTTGATTCAAGTCTGGAACCCGGATCTGTCCATTCCATTCCCAAAAAAAATCTTGTTACCGACGAATCACAGGGTGTTACCGGTAAAATTCTCATTGTGCCTCATACCGTACGCCTTCTGTGCGCCAGCTCGGATCGGAGGCTGTCATGACTGTCATACGCGTTCACACAGCGGGCTTCTGCATGGGAGTCGGCCTGGCTCTGCACAAACTGGAACAGGAAATAGAAACCAGAAAGCATACTGCCGCCAAGGGCCGTCTGGTCATGCTGGGTCCCATCATTCACAATCCACAGGTTCTCTCTGCATACGCCGCACAGGGAGTTATTCAGGCCGATACGCTGGATGAAATCCACGCAGGGGATACCGTAATCATACGAGCCCATGGGATTCCGCGTCCAGACGAAGAAAAATTGCGGGAGCTGGGTGCCCTGATTGTGGATGCAACCTGCCCCAAGGTCAAAAAGGCGCAGCTTGCCATAGCCGATGCCACAGCAGGAGGAACGCCCCTATATCTGTTTGGAGAGGAATATCACCCCGAAGTACGCGGACTGATTTCCTATGCAGCGGGTACCTGCAAGGTATTTGGCAATCTGGCAGAGCTTCAGAGAATTGATCTTCAGACAGGTTCTCGAGCGGTTCTGGCTGCTCAAACAACACAGGACCGTGCAGAGTTTGAAGCCATCAGGCGCTGGCTGGAAGACAGACTCGACCTCACTGTTCTTTCCACAATTTGCGATGCGACCCGCAAACGCCAGCAAGAAACTCAGGATGTTGCCAGCCAGGTGCAGGCCATGATTGTTGTGGGAGGGCGAAGCAGCGGAAATACGCGGCGTCTGGTCGACGTGGCACGGGGATGCGGTATTCCCGTATGGCATATCGAAACAGCAGAAGAGCTTTCTCTGCCCGATATTGCAGCCTATGATCTCATTGGCATTACGGCTGGAGCATCCACACCGCACAAACTTGTGGACGATGTACAGAATCTTCTGGAAACACTGCATCAGACAAACGAAAAGCCCTCGGCACACTAAAGAGCATACACATATTTTCCCCTCAACATGCGGTACAGGCAACTCTGAATTCACAACCGACTGTCTTAACAAAAAATCAGACAGGTTTTCGCAGAGTCTGTACCTTTGCGAAAACCTGTCTTCAATACCCATTGCCTGTATCTGTCGGATCTCAGACTACGCTTTTCTCCATACGTTCCTGTTTCGTCAGCTCAACAGGTTCAAGCCGATACCCCATCTCAGAAGCCATCTTGCGCAGTGGGCTTACATTACCGGTTGCCTTCATGATGCGCATCAGCGTTTCTGCTCCCAGCTTTGCACCGGTATCATACGGGTTCACCTCTCGCAACAAGGTAGAATAGGGTTTGCCCACGGCCTGCGCAATCGCTTTGGCGCCAAGAGGGCTTTCAAGAATGAGATCATGGACTGTCAAAATGAAATCAGTATTCATAATATGATCCTGTGTATATGAGAGGTGCAATTGAATGCTTGTAGGATAACTGACCTGAAAAGCATGGCAGGATAAAAAAATTTTTTGCCCAACTGGCTCTGGCTACTCGCCAACAGCAACATCCAATCCCCGTCTGCAAAAAAGATATCAAAGAGCCGTCCGAGTCACGGGCTCCAATCGATATCCCATTTCAGAAGCCATCTTTTGCAATGGACTCACGTCTCCGGTCGTCTTCATGATATTCATCAGTGTTTCTGCACCCAGCTTTGCCCCTGTGTCGTATGGGTTCACCTCTCGTAACAATGTGGAGTAGGGTTTGCCCACGGCCTGGGCAATCGCCTTGGCTCCAAGAGGACTTTCGAGAATAAGGTCATGAATGGTAGAAATAAGATCATTCGCCATGGTTTTCTCCCGCACATAACGTGCATCGGTAAAAAGTTTCATACGGAGGGATCAAAACCACGAATCCTAATCAATTCCCTTCCGGACATGACTCATTTATAACTGCTCTCACTCTTTTTATAAGGGGTAGTCATGGGAGTATTTTTTTGTTTCTCCACCATACTCCCCCCACATACTCCGGAGTGAACAAAGAACTTTTGGGCAGGAGTAGTCACAATGACAGTATCAGCGGCATGCCACACACGGACATAATTGTTCTTCCCTCAATCTATCCACTCTCTTGGTAGCTCATATTATACTGATTTTATAATGCTATTTTATCACGATCTCCTGTACCTCCCCTTCTACCCCCCCCCACAGGCAACAGAGTTACACTACACACAAAGCCCTTCACACGAAGAGAAGAGCCCACGCAACGATTTTCCCGTAACAAGATCCAACGCCTTTTCTCAGCACATGCAATTCAGTTGTCCCGAGCGCTTCCTCTGCAAAGCATAACCTGAAAACGTCGGAGCCTCAGCCGCATCTGGAACCACCGATACTCGTTTCTCCTTGCTCAAGTCTGAGTACCGCCCTCTTAAATCTATATTTTCACAAACAGGTCATATCTTTTTATCTGACAGCCTATTTTTCTTTCAAAGAAGCGTTCCATTTCTTCCCCCCTTGAGTGCAACTTCGCATCAAAGATAATTTTTTTTCTGAGAAAAGACGAAAAACAACGTGTACACTTCAACATAATATTATGTTATTATTTAATTAATTTATACAATGCGAAATCGCATCAAAAATTTCTCCCTGTGTTGACAGCA
>CAMLXE010000049.1 GCA_946490455.1 uncultured Desulfovibrio sp.
GATGCCCATCACTGGCAGCGCCTCCGGCGTTTTCAGCGACAAAAGCCAGAGGGGACGCTTCACATAGATAACGAAGCTTGCCCCGGCTCTTGCCGCGACGGCTGTCCGGTGGATACATATAGATTCCACCATAAAGCAGCGTACGATGGAAATCTGCCACAAGAGATCCCACATAACGCGCGGAACAGGGTTCGCGGCCAGGTTCTTCCGGATGCTTGAAGTAGTCGATGGCTGCTCTGGCCTTATCGTCCCAATGGTTCCAGTTTCCTTCATTGACAGAATAGATATGTCCCTCTTCGGGGATCCGGATATCAGGATGTGACAGCAAGAATTCGCCAACGCTGGGATCAAGGGTGAACCCATGTACGCCTTGCCCTGTAGTATAAACCAGCATGGTGGACGTTCCGTACAGGAAATAGCCCGCAGCGACCTGTTCGGAACCTGGCTGGAGGATTTCGTCCGGCTCAACTTCCCCAGTCTTGCCGGGACGCCTCCGCAAAATGGAGAAAATGGTCCCGACATTGATGTTTACATCAATATTGGACGAACCATCCAGGGGATCGAACACCAGCATATAGTTTCCACGGGGAAAAGCTGCCGAAACCCGCACCAGTTCAGCATTTTCTTCAGAAGCGATGGCGCAGAGCACACCAGAGCGTTCCATCCTGTACAGAAGAACACGGTTGGCAAAATCATCCAGTTTCTGAACATTTTCACCCTGAACGTTGATGTCCCCGGTACCACCAAGAATATCGAGAAGCCCGGCCTTGTTTACGCTGCGACCAATGATCTTTGCCGAAAGAACAAGATCATGAAACAACGATGTAAAATGTCCCGTCGCCTGTGGAGCCCTCTGCTGCTGAAGGAGCAGATGTTCAGTAACGGTGATTTCAGAAGACATGAGCCCTCCTTATGGGTCCAGTGAATACAATGTACAAAATCAGTATCACCCTGCTCAGAGCCTATTTACTCCGAAATGGGCTGTTCTTCCATATCAAGTCCGCGCATCGGAGGCAACGGCGCGAGCAGAAGACTGCCAGCGGACTGGTCCAAAAGCTGCGATTCCGTTACAGGCGCATTCAGTCCAAAAGGCGATATTCCCATGGGAGTATCCTCTTTTTTCTGGAATGTTCCCTTCACTGGAGTTGCAAAAACAAGAGGCTGTTTGCCAATAAACCGCACTAGCCAGATAAATTCACCATTGTGGTCGGAAACAGTTCCCTGTATGGCACTATGCGTGATGCTGGCCCAGTCCTGATTGGCCAGAGGCGTAGAAGCAACATCGATATCGCCGGCCCACAGGACACCTTCCGGTGCCAGTACAACCAGATCTTCCGTACTTCCGGTATAGGAAAGGAGTGTGCGCATGTCAAAATGTGTGACGAGCATTCCCTGCATCTCGGCATTAGCATAAACCGGGATTCCTGCCATTACTTCGGGTCCAAGCGGTGTATCCTGCACAAAGCCTCTTATGCCACGCATCTCTCCTCCTCTGGCTTCTGCCTTTGCAATACCACTGAAGTCGAGGTTTTTCATGGAAATGGGAGGCTCCTGCGCAAGGACATTACCTTCTGGATCAATGGCCACAAGCCCGCTCAGCCAGGGAAACCCTGTGAACAGCAAATTGATGGATTCGTTTGTCGGAGGACGATCGGCATTCTGAAGATAGCGTTCCAGATGTTCAAGCTGGATATCAATCCCAACCATCCGGGTAGCCAGCCTGAGTTCGGCCTCGGAGAGAGATCCCTTTTCCTCGTAATCAATGACAGCAGGTGCATTGATGTAGGTATAATAAAACTTTTTTGTACTTTTCCAGGAACTTTCCAGTGAAGAACATCCCCCGACAAGTACAAGCGTTCCCGCCAGCGCCGCAACGGCAAGAGAAGAAGACAACGACACTAAAGCTCTCCAGACATAACTGACGCGCCGGAACGCGCCCGTGCTTCAAGGCGATCTGCCAATGATTCCAAAAGATCATTCAGTTCAACGGAATCAGGGGAATCTGTATCTGTCTTCTCCACAGGGGATCCTTCAGAATCCTCCGCAGTACAGCTTCCCATCCGTTTTTCCAGAAGCCGAACGCAGGATTGCAATGCCTGCTTCTCCTCTTCATCCGACGTCTGACTTTCCAGTTCACGGTATATTTCCAGAGCGCCTACAAAATCCCCCTGCTCTGCAAGGACATTGGCCATCGAGCGAGTTCTGAACGACGGATATTCACTGGAATCAACCGGCTCTCCATGTTCCGGAGAACTATTCTCCGAAAGCGAAATTTCTGGCAGCTCCCCTTTCTCTTCGTCTGCTGCGGACAAAACGGAAGCATATGGTCTCTCCATGGCAACAGAAGTGCGTGATTCCGGATGGCCCATCAATTTCTTTTGCCCTGTTTTTCCATCAAGACAGGCAAGTCCCAGCTCAAACAAGGCCTCAATCCCCATTCCCGGGTGCCTTAAGGCTGCAGACAACAGACGCAGCGGTAACACCAGCTCAGCTTTTTCCCCAGCTGCCCAGCGGGAAAGAGCCTCCCAGAAGCCGGGATACCTTTCCAATATGAAAGAGACAGGAGCTGCTTCAGAGATGGCACGCTCATCACCTGACACAAAAAGAATCTGAATGAGCAGCATCCTGGCTTCAAGGAAATCGGGATGCCATTGAAGTCCTTCCCTCAGAACGGCCACGGCCTCCTTGCTCAATCCTGCTTCCTGAAAGGCCTCTGCCAACAGAAAAAAAGCGCGAGAACGCGGATCCTGTTGCAGCATTTCACGGTACAGCTCAATTTTTTCCTTCATCGGCTGAGGCTCCAGCATGTGTAGTCCCCGTGAAAAGATACAGAATTTCATTGCTGCGAACAAAATTCAGACGCTGCCGAATCATTTTCTCAACGTACTTCTCATCCGATTGCAGCAGTCTGATTTCACGACTTAACGCGGCATTCACCGCTTCATATCGTTCAATCTCCTGTGTCAGATCGGCGTACTGTGCGACAAGTTCCCTGTAGGAAACGATACTCTGTGGCCCCCAGAAAAGACGAAAGATGAGGGTGGCATTGACCACAATGGCCACAACCAGAATGAGAGTTTTCCAGAATGCAGGTCTGGAATCACGTGAATGACTCTTGCTGTAGATATTCATTTCCCGCTATTTTCCCGCCAGTTTCCATAGAACCCCATGAAATAGTTCACACCGGAGAAGATGGTAAGAATCAAGGCAATGTAAAGCAGAAAAAGTCCAATCTGATGCAGGGGGATGCCAAGCAGGGGATGATGCAGCGTCAAAGGAATAATGGCCACAATCTGCATGACGGTCTTTATCTTGCCATACTTGTCGGCAGCGATGACCACGCCCTCGTCAGCAGCGATGGCCCGGAGTCCTGTAACCGCCAGTTCCCGACCAATAATGATGATGGTCACCCACGCGGGAACCCACCCCAACTGAGTAAACATGACAAGAATGGAACAGATAAGCAGCTTGTCAGCCAGCGGATCCAGAAATTTTCCAAAACTTGTTACCATGTTGCTCTTGCGAGCAATATGCCCATCCAAAAAATCCGTAATGGAGGCGATCCCAAAAAGAAGCGTGGCCAAAAAACAATTCAGCGGAGTTGGCCAGTACAGCAAAACAACAATGGGGATGACAAAAAAAATGCGGACAAGCGTAATCTGATTGGCCAAATTGAACATGGCAGTACCCGTTATGGCAATATTTTTGCTCTTATAGCACAACCATACTGAAAGGCAAACACCATCAACAGTAGATAATATACTGTTTTTATTAATCTAAAAATCCGGACACAAAAAAAGAAAAAACTCTTTTGTGTCCGAATTCCGAACTGTCTATCTCTTTTCTGTGGCGGCAACAACGGCATCAGCCAGAGCCAGAAATCCTCTTTTGGCCGGAGAATCACCAGGCAGTGTCACTACCGGCTCTCCTCGATCAGCAGCGACAACTGTAGCCGGATCCAGAGGGATAGCTCCCAAAAAAGGAAGTCCGTACTGCCTGGCAAGCGCTTCACCGCCTCCCTTTTTGAAGAGATCTATCTCCTGGCCACAGTGGGGACAGAAGAGGCCACTCATGTTCTCGACAATTCCAAGAACTCGTCCGTTAACCTGCACAAGGAAATCAAGTGCTTTTCTGACATCGGCAAGGGAAAGCTCCTGAGGCGTCGTGACAACAATGCTTTCGGCATCAGGAATGGCATCCAGAACAGTCATATGTTCATCTCCCGTACCGGGAGGAGAATCAATAACCAGATAATCAAGAGCTCCCCAGCGAACATCACTCAAAAACTGCCGAATGGCCCCTGTTTTCTTTGGGCCTCTCCAGAGAATGGCCGTATCCCGATCCTTGAGAAAGGCATCCATGGAAATGAGGCAGAGATTTTTTCCACAGGATACTGGCAGCATTCTCCCTTCTTCATCCGCCATCACGGGGGCGGAGGTCCCCAAAAGACGAGGGACGCTCGGTCCGTGCAAGTCCACGTCAAGAATTCCGACCTTGAATCCTCTTCCAGCCAGACCGGCTGCAAGATTGACAGCCACGGAACTTTTGCCGACTCCCCCCTTGCCACTCATCACGAACAGACGATGCCGAATGCCTTCAAGATTACGGGTCAACGCCTTGTTCTGCAACGCAGCCGACATAGGGATACTGGTCTGACCCTGCTGGTGCTGACCCGAAGAACACGAAGTCATACTTTCTCCTCAAAGGCGCGCCATGCGCGTCATGCTGCGACCGGAAATCCGATCGACCGTTTGCATGACTGCTCCCGGATTTTCGCAGTCACACGTTCAGGCATCATTTACCCAAGTTTTCTGCCGGGAAGCCATAAAAAATTTTCCCTGCTGAGGAAGGAACCTGTCCTCCCCGAGCAGGCAGCAAGTAAGTCTTGTGAACCTGTTGCAGGAAAACGTAACAGCCTACCACTGTCCTTCTGTCATTCAGAGCAAATCAGATTTCTTGTTCTTCTCCGTATTCCATCAAAACACCATACGCTTTCCCAGGCGGCTCAAGCCCCTTGCCCAAAAAATCGCAACAGCCCTTACCATCCATGATCACCAACAAGATCCACAAAGGCTACATTTCCCAAAGCTCTGGCCGTTACCTTTCCATCCTGCCTGAAGACCCGGACAAGACGTTGCTCTCTTCTGGTCTGCCCCACAGGGATAACCATAATCCCGGGATCGGCAAGCTGTTCCAGAAGCGGAACCGGAATATCCGGCCCCCCGGCGGTTACAATGATACGGTCAAAAGGCGCGTTTTCTTCCCATCCAAGCGTTCCATCGGCCAGTCTGGTACGTATGGTGTGCAACCCCAGCGACAGCAGAAGTTCCTTTGTGGCAAAGTACAGCTCCCGTACCCGTTCCACGGTAAACACCTCAAGCCCCATATGGGCAAGAACCGCAGCCTGATAGCCGGATCCTGTCCCAATTTCGAGAATGCTCATTCCGGGGCGGGCTTCCAGAAGCTGGGTCATGAGCGCAACAATATATGGCTGTGAAATGGTCTGGCCATAGCCTATGGGCAAGGGATGATCTTCATAGGCACGAACCTGAAGAGCCTCTGGAACAAACAGATGTCGATGGACACCCCGCATGGCTGCCAAGACAGCTTCATCCGTTATCCGGCCCTCAAGCTGCTCCTCGACCATCCGTTCACGCTGACGTCTATAGTCAGAAGGCATACGATTTTTCTTTCTGGAGTGTTGCTCCATATGCTTCAACATCCAAAAATAGGAAAATGGATCTGACTGATTCCTGGCCAAAGCATCCAAGTCCGGCTTGCCTAGATTCCCGCCCTGTGCGAAAAGAACACAGGGCCATCGGAGCATATGGGAAACAGGCCATGTCCTGCCGTGTTTGCCTCAACGAAATAAGCATGCCCGAAAAGCGCCCTCTCAAGCAAATCTTTTTTTACGCTTTTTCCATATCCAAAAGGAAATTTCTGAAGACATGCTTTATTTAATGAGGTAGTTAGATGATTTATGTCAATGATCTTATGACAACAAAAGTTTTTACCCTGCACCGTACAGATTCGCTGAAAGATGTCCGGGCCCTTATGAAGCTCGCAAAAATTCGCCATATTCCGGTCACCAATGAAACAAATACCTTTGTGGGGCTGCTGACGCACCGCGATCTGCTTTCATACACCGTTTCCAGGCTTGCCGACATTGACCAGGAAGAGCAGGCCGAAATCGAGGCTTCCATTCTGGTCGGCGACATCATGCGAACAGATGTCATGACAACTACACCGGACATGCTTCTCCGTGAAGCAGCGGAAATACTGTATCGGAATAAATATGGCTGTCTTCCCGTCCTGAATGAGGACAAAAAACTCGTCGGCATTCTTACGGAAGCCGACTTTTTGCGGCTGTCCATCGCTCTTCTTCATGAGGTCCGATGAAATCATCTTTTCCGTCTCCGAGCTGCATTCCTTCAACTCAAGCATACCAGCCGATTTCAGTCGGTTACAGGAGGATTGTTCGTGCGTCTCGCCAATTCTCGTACACGCTATGTCTCCTCACGAGGGTCACATTCCGCTTTTCGCAGATTGATTGGATACCTGTTTGTTCTCCTTTTGCTCGCTGCTGTGGGTGGAGGAGCCTACGTTCTTCTTGATGACATGGAAGGACCACAAATTGTCATGTCCCCCGATACGGGAAGGATTGCTCCTGCGCAACCAATTCAGGTCGTCGTTTCCGACGCTTCATCCAATATACGGTCAGTCAAGGTGTCCATCCACAAGAACGATCAGTCGCTCATCATTGTTGACAGAACATTTACAAGTGCCTCTCCCAGACAGGAACTGACCTTCAGTCTTAAGGATACAGGATTGCGAGACGGCCCATTCCAGCTGGAAATCGAAGCCCATGACATGGCGTTCATGGGACTGGGGTCCGGGAATACCACCATACGCAACTGGGATATGCGTCTGGATACCCAGCCCCCCAGAGTCAAAATATGTACGCCGTCGCCAGCGCTGCGCAGAGGCAGCATGACGGTCATTGCCTACACGATTTCCGAAGATGTGGAAAAGACAGGTGTACAGTTGGGCGAACGTTTCTTCCCTGCCTTCAGGCAGGCAAACGGTATGTACTACTGCTTTTTCCCCTGGCCGCTTGACGTCCCCAAAACGGACTTTGCTCCTGAAGTCTTTTCACGCGACCTTGCCGGCAACGAAGCCCGTAGTCGGGTGATTCTCTCTGCTGTCGATCATAAGTACAGAAATGATACCATGACCATCAGCGACAGCTTCCTCGACAAAAAAATGCCGGCTTTTGATGCTCTTGTTCCCGGATCTGCCAACAATCTTGAACGCTATGTGCGCATGAATAATGAAATTCGCCTTGCCAACGAACAGACACTCATTGAAGTTGGCAAAAACACCGCATCGACAATGCTCTGGCAGGGAGCCTTCAAACGCCTGCCCAGATCTGCTTCCATGGCCAGTTTTGGGGATCACCGGACCTACATGCACAACGGAGTCAAAATCGACGAACAAACCCATATGGGACAGGATCTTGCCTCAACGGCTCGTGCTCCCATTCCCGCAGCCAATGATGGCCGGGTTGTTTTTGCCGGAGACCTTGGCATCTTTGGCAATCTTGTTGTCATTGATCACGGACTGGGACTGCAATCGCTCTATTCACACATGAGTGAAATCAGTGTCGCCGTTGGGGATACGCTGAAAAAGGGCGATATTATCGGTAAAACAGGTGTAACCGGACTTGCCGGCGGTGATCATCTCCATTTTGGCATTCTCCTCCATGGTATCCAGATTCAACCTCTGGACTGGTTCGATGCCAAATGGATACGGAACATGGTTACAAACCGTCTGGCTCAGGCAAACAAGGCAGAATGACCTGAGCATAAAGAACAATCATGGGGCACTGCTCTCAACGGGCAATGCCCCTTTTTTATGCGGCATTCCTCGGCTGGAAGCTCCTTTTCCTCTCAAACAGCATTTTCAGAATGCATGATGCCCGGATACCAAAGAAAAACTTTCTTCTTTCAAACGCAGAATGTTTTCAAAGATCATTTTCTTTCCAGCAGCGTAAAGCAGAAGATAACGGCTATGTTCACATGAAGCATGAAGCAGCCCAAGCGAGTCGCGACTTCCCTGTTCACAGCCTCCTTAAAAGTTCTTCTCAGCCTCCGCAGTCCGTAAATCCAGGGCCATCTCCCACCATCAACGAATTCAAACTACCCGTTCCAACAGATCATGCTTGAGAGCCCAGAGCAGATAAAACCGCAAATCACACAGAGCAGGCTTCTCAAACAGTCCTGACAAGGTTTCCTGCAAAGCTGACGCCGCAACAGGCTGCAGGGAATGTTCAAGGATTGGCCTCAGAATGGACCAGGAAAGCCCAAGTTCATCAAACAGGCCAAAAGCTTCCAGTGGTAACATTCCCTGAAGGAGCATTTCCCCAACAAAGGAACACCGGACACGCAAGGATGAAGAAAAGGAATCTGTGGCATAGTGAGCAAAAAGCTTACCATACGGAAGCTGTAACGGGCTGCCGGCAAGTTTCAATCTTTCCCTTTCCTGTGCAGGAACGGGAACAGCATTCAGTTCCTCCCAGAAGGCAATCCAGTGCCGGACAACCGCTTCACAGGTAAAGTGCTGCAATACGCGTTTTCTTGCCTTCTCACCCATTTTTCTGCGAATCTCCGGGAACTTTCCAAGGACATACAGAGCCTTTGCCAGAGTCGGTACATCCATGGCCGTTTGCTGAGCCCGCAGAAGCTGCCCCTCTCCAACAGCCAGTACAGGCGCGACGAGATCCAGAAGTTGCGTATTCTCAGGAGCAAGGACAGGGACAAGGAATCCCGTCTGATCTGGAATGATGATGTCCCGATAGCCATCCCAGTCTGAAACAACAGCAGGTAACGCCGCTGCACCGGCCTCAAGAAGTGTCAGTCCAAATGTTTCCTGAATGTTATCCGAAGGTGAAACAAAAATATCTGCCGCAGCATAGACAGCGAGCCTCTCTTCTGGAGAAGGATTGGGCAGAACATGGAGAGGAACGCCCATCACGACAGCCATATGCCTGAAAAGCTCCAGAGCCGGGTCTTCTGGCTCGCATGCACCCGAAACGATCAAATGCAAATCCGGGCTGGAGTTCTGAAGCCTGACGCGCATGATAGCGGAAAGCAAAGGCTGGGGATCAAGTTTATCTTCCAATGAAAAGCGTCCAAAAAGCAGTATGGCTACGCTTTCCGTCCCAAGTCCGAGTCGGGTTCTCATGGCAAGGCGACGTTCAGCATCCGGTCGTGGAAGCGATTCCGGTTCGACGCCCATGGGAATAGTTTTCAGACGTGGACCAGTCCCAGACAGGCTTGCTGCTTCGACTCTGTCACGAATGGCCTTTTGCCAGTTCTGGATAAGACGGGCGGCTGCTGAAGAGTTAGTACCTATTGCGTCCTGCGGGG
>CAMLXE010000050.1 GCA_946490455.1 uncultured Desulfovibrio sp.
GTCTCATTCTGCCTCAGGAAGTTCTGGACATCCCCCATATTGGTCCCTTCAATGTACATGGTTCCCTGCTCCCGCTCTACAGAGGGGCCGCTCCCATTCAGCGGGCAATCATGGATGGAAACAAGCTGACCGGCATCACCATCATGCGCATGGAACGCGGTCTCGATTCCGGTCCCATGCTGGCTCAGAGAGCCACAGGTATCGGCCTCACCGATACGGCCGCGAGTCTGCACGATGAACTTGCCGATCTTGGGGGCCGGCTCATGGTTGATGTGCTGGAAAAGATCACCAGTGGTGACCCCACCACTCCCATACCTCAGGATGAATCCCGGGCAACCTATGCCTCAAAGCTGACCAAGGCTGACGGACACATAGACTGGGCCAGACCGGCTTCTGAAATTCATGCCCAAATCAGAGGTGTCACCCCGTGGCCGGGCGCACAAAGCCTTTTCCTTCTCCCCGGTCGGGAACCGCTTTCCGTGCAGCTCCAGCCTGGTGAGACAGGGAAAAAGATTACAGGGCAGGAACCTGGTACACTGCTTGGGCTGCGCGATGGAAAGCTTGCAGTAGCCTGTGCCGATGCCGAATACCTGCTCTCCGTTCTGAAGCCGGCAGGCAGCAAACCCATATCTGCCGAGGCCTTCTGGAACGGTTACGTACGAGGTAACGGAACCGGAAAGGCCATTTCTCCGGCAGCAGGACAATAAAGCTCCAGGGGACGTTTTGTCCCCTTTTGACAGGGAGCGCTGTTTTTGACTGCACAGGATATTCCCTTCACGCCTAACGCCCCTTTCTGCCACTATCCTGTTCTGGAGGCAGCGTGCGCCATTTCTTATCTCAACATCCACATAATCTTCCCCGCAGCGACTATGGAGGAACAGGCAAACGCCTGTTTATTGGGCTTGTTGCAGGGACAGCAGTTCTGATTTGTCTCGTTCTGCTGCTTATCTGGCTTATTCCCACTATCGGCTTTTCGGGTATTCACCCATGGCTGCCGTCGCTTTCCGGGGTGCTGTTCGGTGGGGCCATTCTGGTGGTCATCTGGCTCTGTGCCGGGCTTGCTCTGCATGCCTATACCGGTCGTCCAATCCTTGGTACGCAGAAGATGCGGGGCATCACCATTCGTGTTCTGCTTCCTCTCATGGAGGCAATGGCCAGAGTAATACGTATTCCTGTAGAAGCTGTAAGACGTTCATTTATCAAGGTAAATAATGAATTGATCCTTGACAGTGGGATTCATTGTCCTCCAGAAAAACTGCTTGTCCTTCTCCCGCACTGCATTCAGTCCAGCCGTTGTCCGCATCGACTCAGCTATCATATTGATAACTGTGTACGTTGTGGGGCCTGCCCCATGCGGGACATTCTTGAGCTGCGCGACCGCCTTGGAGTCCGTGTTGCCGTGGCTACGGGGGGAACCATCGCTCGTCGCATCGTTGTCCAGGTTCACCCCAAAATCATTGTGGCCGTAGCCTGTGAAAGGGATCTGGCCTCCGGTATTCAGGACAGCCACCCCATTCCTGTCTTTGGTGTCATCAATGAACGTCCGAATGGCCCGTGTCTGGACACGCAGGTCAACATGCAACGTCTGGAAGCGGCTGTACAGGCATTCGTCGAGCCTTCCCAACAAGCATAAAAGGAGCCTTTCCTGCTGGAAAGGCTCCTTTTCAACTGCGATGTCATTCAGACAGATTAAAGGCTTTTTTCTACCAGATGGATCAGCCGCAACAGCTGATTGGTAAAGCCGGCTTCGTTGTCATACCAGATCAGGACCTTGAGCATGTTGCCGTCCATGACTGCGGTGGACAGGGCATCGACCACACCACCGTGCGTATCGCCATTATAATCCACAGATACCAGAGGTTCGTCGGATACGCCGTAATGCTCGTTTGCATGGGCACGCAGGGCCGCATTAACCTCTTCGATGGAAACGGTGCGCTTCATGGTACAGGTCAGGTCCACGATGGACACATTGGGCGTAGGAACACGAAGGGCAATACCATCAAGACGGCCCTTCAGTTCCGGCAACACCAGAGAAACAGCCTTGGCCGCACCGGTCGTAGTAGGAATCATGGACATGGCCGCGGCACGGGCACGGCGAATATCCTTCTGCGAACCATCAAGCAGACGCTGACTCATGGTATAGGAATGGATCGTTGTCATAAGGCCATGCTCAATGCCAAAAACGTCATTCAGCACCTTGGCAACGGGAGCAAGGCAGTTTGTTGTACAGGAGGCAGAGGAAATGACATCATGAGCAGCTGGATCATACCGATTATCGTTGACACCCATGACAATCGTGATGTCGGCATCGGGAACCGGCGCACTCATGATGACCTTTTTGGCCCCACGGGTGATATGTTCAGCAAGTCCGGGACGCTTCTTGATTGCACCAGACGTTTCAACGACCAGATCCACACCGAGATCAGCCCAGTTCCATTCGCCAATCTTGTCTCGGGTTACGGTCACATGCTGTCCGTTGATAATCAGGCCATTGTCATCATGGGTCACCGTACCATGGAATGGACCATGTACGGAATCATATTTGAAAAGATGCGCCAGTGAAGCGTTGTCGGCGCGGGCATTGATGGAGACGGGCAATTCCTGCGCTTCAGCCAGCAGACGAACGAGATACCTGCCAATACGGCCAAAACCGTTGATACCAAGACGTGCCATGAGTAGGGTACTCCTTTGGAATACAGACAGATTAATGGGAAAGGTATCGAAACGCACTCCCCTGGCAACGTGCCGTGGGATAAACCGAAAAAGGGCGGAACGCTATTATTCCGCCCTCTTCCAAATACGTTATGCCTTGCCGGAACATCCCAGCACATTTCGGATCTTGTGCTGGACCATATCCTTTACGGCCTGACGAGCAGGTTTGAGATAGGCGCGAGGATCAAACTCCTCCGGATGTTCCACCAGGTACTTGCGGATGGAAGCCGTCATGGCAAGACGGATGTCGGTATCGATATTGATCTTGCATACGGCCATGCTGGCGGCCTTGCGCAGCAGTTCTTCCGGAACCCCGGCAGCGCCGGCCACCTTGCCACCAAATTCATTGCACATTTTGACAAACTGCTGAGGCACGCTGGACGCGCCGTGCAACACAAGAGGATATTCGGGCAACAGACTACCGATCAGGGCCAGTCGTTCAAAATCAAGTTTGGGCTCACCCTTGAACTTATAGGCACCATGACTGGTCCCTATGGCAATGGCCAGAGAATCACAACCGGACCGCTGCACAAATTCTACAGCCTGATCCGGGTCCGTATAGATACTTTTTTCGGAAGAAACATCTTCTTCCACACCGGCAAGACGACCAAGCTCGGCTTCAACCCACACGCCATGATCATGTGCGTATTCGACCACCCTGCGGGTTACGGCAATATTTTCCTCAAAGGGCAAATGCGATCCGTCGATCATGACCGACGTGAAGCCTCCATCCACACAGGCCTTGCAGATGTCAAAATCGGCGCCGTGATCAAGATGCAGAACGACAGGCAAATCAGAATCCAGAAGCCCAGCCTCAACAAGCTTCACAATATATTTTTCACCTGCGTACTTGCGAGCTCCGGCAGAAACCTGGAGAATCACCGGCGCCTTTTCCTCGGCCCCCGCCTGCATGATTCCCTGAATGATTTCCATGTTGTTGACGTTAAAGGCACCTACGGCATAACCTTCCTTATAGGCACGCCGAAACATGTCCCCAGGAGAAGTAAGCGGCATAACGAACCTCGCTGACGATAGTCTGAATATACTTTTAGAGTTCCTGTACGGCCCTTTTTGTAAAAGTAGCTGATTATACCCCATTTTGCAAAAAAGGGAAACAGGTAAAACCCTGTTCCCCTTACCAAGGAAGCCTTCGTTCAAATATTTTCAGATTGAAACAGAAGTTGCATGAAAAACCGTTCCGCAAAATCAGTCAAGCGGGAACTGACGCTGCATTCTGGTCAGCAGATCATAATCCGTCCGGTCAATACGCAGCGGCGTGATGGTCACATACCCTTCACGAAGCATGGCAATATCGGTATCATCGCCTCCCGCCGGCCGAGCCTGATACTCTGAAATCCACCAGTATGGCCGACCTGCAGGATCTTCCCGTTCAATGTACTTCTCTGTCCAGCAGGTTGTGGACATGCGGCAGAAACGTACGCCACGCACCTCGCTCATAAGACGACGGGGATAGTTCACGTTCAGCACACGACCAACGGGAATCGCGGACCAGTCAATGGCTCCCACCATACGTGCCGCGTGTCTTGCACAGGGCAGGGGAGGCTCAAGTTCAGGTGCAGGGCGAGAGAAGGTAATGACAGGTAGGCCCTGAAGAGCGGCTTCGGAGGCAGCGCCAATAGTTCCACTATAAAAGACATCTGTCCCCATGTTGGAACCGGCATTCAGGCCGACAACCACAAGATCAGGCAGCTCTGGCATAAGTGTCGTCAACGCCATCTTCATGCAGTCAACGGGAGTCCCGCTCACGATACGGCCGATAAAGTCTCCGTCCGTAAGAACCTGCACACGCAAGGGTTCACGCATATGCAGCGAGCAGCTGACTCCAGACTGCTCGGACGCAGGAGCCACCACAATCACATGATGTCCGGCGTCAGAAAGGGTTTTGTACATGGCCCGTAATCCGGGTGCATAAATGCCATCATCATTGGAAAGAAGAATACGCACAGGAACTCCTTACAGGTAAAATATCCGCCGTGGCGGGAAAAATGCGCCAGTTGACAACGCGGCAAAAACAGTTGACCTTTCGCCAATCTTCACAAATTTTCACGGCGCACTCCTTGCAGAAGCACGCCGTTCATCGTTCTATTGTAGGGTCATTATGAACAAAACACAATCTTTTCCTGACCGTATCCAAATTGCGGATATTGCCCCCGGAAATGAAATGAGCACCCTTCTTCTTGTCGGAGCGGCTTCTTTGCTTCAGGCCCGTAACGGTCCTTTCTGGCGTCTTGAGCTCAAGGATGCCTCCGGAAGCATCGAAGCACGGATATGGAGTCCGCTAAGTCAGCAATATACC
Organism: uncultured Desulfovibrio sp.; assembly: GCA_946490455.1. Classification (GTDB taxonomy): domain Bacteria; phylum Desulfobacterota; class Desulfovibrionia; order Desulfovibrionales; family Desulfovibrionaceae; genus Bilophila. Next base: position 5,030 of record CAMLXE010000050.1, read on the forward strand.
GATATTCCTTCCGGTTCCATCGTTGAAGTAAGCGGTCGCACCGAAAGTTTCCGTGATCATCTCCAGCTGAATGTCACGGCTCTGCGTCTGCTTTCTCCCGAGGAGGCCTCGGCCGTGGATGTTTCCATGCTGCTCCCTTCCAGCAAGCGCCCTGCACAGGAGATGTACGACGAGCTGCTGAGTCTGTGCAAAAAGGTCCTGACACACAAGCCGTGGCGCAAGCTTGTTCTCGGGATACTTCAGGATGAGACCATTCGGACCAGACTGATGACGGCTCCGGCAGCCAAGGCACTGCATCATTCCTGGGTTGGAGGACTTCTTGAGCATACGCTTTCGGTAGCGTCCCTCTGCATGCTCATGTGTGACCATTATCCCATGCTGGATCGTCAGACACTTCTGGCTGGAGCTGTCTGCCATGATCTGGGAAAGCTCTGGGAACTTTCCGGAGGACTGGATAACAGCTATACGGATGAGGGACAGCTTATCGGACATATTGTCCTTGGTCTGGAAAAGCTGGAACGTCCACTTGCCAGGTCAGGGCTTGAGCCTGAACTGGCCATGCACTTCAAGCACCTCATTCTGAGCCACCACGGTCTGCTTGAATATGGCTCTCCCAAAATGCCCCAGACCGCCGAGGCCCTTGCGCTTCACCATGCCGACGACATGGACGCCAAGCTGGCACAGGTAAGTACGCTTTTCCCGGATTCGGACAGGGACGAACCGGCCTGGGCACCGTATCAGCGTTCACTTGACCGCCCTATCTATCAGGCCCCGCGGACACCCAATACGCAATCCACAAAGGGGACATCCAAGGAACCATCGGATTCCACAAAAAAACAGGAACATCAAAGGCTTGACCAGTGTTCATTACTCTAGAAGGTATCGAAGGCGTCGGGAAGACCACGCTGCTCAACAATCTTGCAGAAATGCTTCGTTCGCTGAACCACGAAGTTCTGGTCACACGGGAACCCGGAGGCTGTACGCTGGGGAAAACCCTGCGTGGCCTGCTTCTTGATTCACGTGCACAGCTTTCCAGAGAAACGGAACTGTTTCTGTTTCTTGCCGACCGAGCCCAGCATGTAGCGGAAGTCATCCGCCCTGCGCTTCAGAGAGGAACTATTGTCCTCTGTGACCGCTATGCCGACTCCACGATTGTCTATCAGGGATATGGACGAGGATTCGATGTAGAAACGCTCCATTACCTGAATGATGTGGCTATAGGCGGCTTATGGCCTGACCGGACACTTGTGCTGGATATGGATCCATGCAAGGCGCTGGCACGTGCCCGAAAACGCAATACGGAGCAGGGGCTCTCCGACCGGGAAGGCCGTTTCGAAGCGGAAACCATCCATTTCCATACCAGCATCAGAGAAGGTTTTCTGAGCTGGGCTGCACGTAACACACAACGTATGATCGTTCTGGATGCGGCAGACACCCCAAAAGGTCTGCTTGATCAGGCTCTGACAGCCATTTCCATCCAGATTCCGTTTCCTCAACCGCCAATACCAAAGGGGGAAAAGGCATGAAATGGCTGAAAGCCGCCATTAATGGTGAAGTTTCACTTGTGAAGACCTTCTGGCCCGGAGCCATTGGCTACTTCATTCTGAACTCGCTGTATCTCTTTATTTCCTCTGCTGTCATCGCCGAGAAGGAACGCTATGCCAGCGAGGCTCTTTCCTCTCTCACGACAAGGCAGCTGCTGACGCCGCCAATTCTTCTGTTCTGTCTCTCCATCATTCTCGGACTCTACACAACCCTTGCCGCAGCAAGCATCTGGCAGTCGGCAGACAAATACCCTGTGAAGCAATGGGCATTCTGGCCAAACCTGTCGTTTCTGTCCGTTCTGGTCTGCCTTGTCATGACTTCGGCTGAAATCATGTTTTCCTTGTCCCTGGTCAGGGATACCATTGCCATAATTCTTGCCGGCGGAGGCATGTAATCATGAAGACGGCACCCATTCGCAAACGTATTGCGGCCCTCGCCATCAACTGTGCAATCAGTTTTATTGTCTATCTTGTGCTGACCCTCTGCAATTCTCAGGGACTGTCCTTCTCCCTCGGTCTCATTATCGGCGGCTGGCTTCTCTTTGCACTTTTTGCCGCCATTCTGGGCGGAACGCCTGGCGACATCATCATGGGCATACGTCTGGTTGACCTCAACAAGGGTGAAAAGATCAAGATTGTTCGAGCCTCCTTCCGTGCCCTGTTTTCGCTCTTCTCCATTGGCCTGTGCGGCATGGGCTACGCACTCATGTATTTTCACAACCGTCGGCAGGCGCTTCACGACCTGATGACCAACACCATTGCTGTGGAAATTCGGCAGACCTCCGTGGAGGACCTGACTCCCCAGCGCCCTGCACAACAATGAAAAAGGTAACCATCTTTACCGACGGTTCCTGTCTTGGCAATCCGGGCAGGGGAGGCTGGGCTGCCATTCTCCGCTACGGAAAACAGGAAAAGGAACTTTGTGGCGGGTTCAACCCCACCACAAACAACCGCATGGAAATTATGGCTGCCATAGCGGCTCTTGAAGCCCTGAATGAACCATGTGAAGTCAGCCTTTTCACCGACTCGCAGTACCTGCGCCATGCGGTGGAAAAAAAATGGCTGGCGGGCTGGATAAAAAACGGCTGGCTGACAGCGGCCAAAAAGCCGGTCAAAAATCGGGATCTCTGGGAACGTCTGCATTTGCAGCTGACACGCCACAGCGTAACGCTCGAATGGGTACGAGGTCATAATGGCCACACTGAAAATGAACGCTGCGACGAACTGGCACGCACCCAGTCCGCCCGTTCTGACCTTCCGGAAGATCCCGGATACGAATCCTGACAGACGGACATCCTGTGCATTCCCAACAGTAAAGGACACCTACTGCGGTGTCCTTTTTTTCTTTGTCGCTTCCGGGGTTGCCAAATGGACACAATCCTGTTAGTTACGAAGACCTGCCAAGTGCAGGAAATTGACGAGGCCTGGAGGCTTTAACTAATGGAAACCAAGGAAACCATGGAAAACCACGGTATGGACGCGGAGTTCGATTTTGAAAGTGCGCTGGAAGGCTACCTCAGTACCGATTTCGGGGATCTTGAGGAAGGCACCATCGTCAAGGGTGAAATCGTCCGCGTGGATGACGACAATGTGCTGGTTGATGTGAATTTCAAGTCCGAAGGACAGATTCCCACCGCCGAATTCCGGGATGCCGAAGGCAACCTGGTCGTGAAGGTCGGGGATCGCGTAGATGTCTTCGTTGCCCGCAAGAACGAGCAGGAAGGAACAATCACGCTTTCCTTCGAAAAAGCCAAGCGGATGCAGCTCTTCGATCAGCTCGAAGACGTGCAGGAAAAGAATGGTGTTATCAAGGGACGTATCATGCGTCGCATCAAGGGTGGCTACACCGTGGATCTGGGTGGCGTGGAAGCATTCCTCCCCGGCTCGCATGTGGATCTGCGCCCCGTGCCTGATATGGACGCTCTGGTAAACCAGGAATTTGAATTCCGCGTTCTCAAGATCAACCGCCGCCGCAGCAACGTCATCGTTTCCCGTCGCGTGCTGCTCGAAGAAGAACGCGACTCCAAGCGTCAGGATCTCCTCCAGACCCTTACCGAAGGTCAGGTCGTTACCGGCAAGGCCAAAAACATCACCGAATATGGCGTGTTCGTGGACCTTGGCGGTCTCGATGGTCTCCTGCACATCACCGACATGTCCTGGAAGCGTATTCGCCATCCTCGCGAAATGGTTACACTGGGTCAGGATCTCGAACTCAAGGTGCTTTCCTTCGACCGTGAAAACCAGAAGGTTTCTCTCGGACTCAAACAGCTCGTTCCCGATCCCTGGCAGGACATCACCGCCCGCTTCCCCGAAGGTTCCCGCCACACCGGCAAGGTAACCAACCTCGTTGACTACGGTGCCTTCGTCGAACTGGAACCCGGCGTTGAAGGTCTTGTGCATATCTCCGAAATGTCCTGGACCCGCAAGCTTCGTCATCCTTCCCAGATGGTTCGCCAGGGCGACGAAGTGGAAGTTGTCATTCTCGGTGTTGATCCCGACAAGAAGCGTATCTCCCTTGGCATGAAGCAGATCAAGCCCAATCCATGGGAACTCGTGGGTGAAAAGTACCCCGAAGGGACCATCCTTGAAGGTGTTATCAAGAACATCACCGAATTCGGCATGTTCATCGGCATCGAAGACGGCATCGACG
>CAMLXE010000051.1 GCA_946490455.1 uncultured Desulfovibrio sp.
ACAGAATACCCATAGACTACCATCTAATAATTCTGTTATGTCCTAAGACATCAACAAAAACGATCATCAATATTGACATAGAATTCATACCCTTATACTACTAAAGCCATATATACTTCCAAGGTGGAACAATATGGCAAAACAACTAAACATCAAAAAATGGCTGCATGATTTTCTGTATCAGCGGGGTCTCGACAACTCTTACCCTTCAAGCAACCGTGCTGCTCTCTGCCGTATCGCAGTCTCGATGAGCTTCAGGCGTTTCGGTTCAAGGTTATACCGAGGATGCCTCTTCAGCTTGAATTCAAGCAAATGCAGCAGGCCTTCACGATGACGCGGCTTCAAACAGGAAATTGCCGCTGAGAAAAAGTCATTATAGCACACTGGTCGCTGCGCCTCGGCGAACTCAAGTAACGCCTGCTTACTCTCCACTTCCATTTGAGATACGTAATTGAACAGCGAATTTCCGTGATCGAACAGTGGAGCAGGCCCAGCCAGAGTATTTACCTTGGAGTCTACGAGGAAGCCAAAATTCCCGAAGAGGCGATCAATGTTGGCGATGACGGCATCGAAGACGAGCATATCTTCCAGCGCATCCGTGTAGACCTTCCCAAGCGTCTTGTAATACTCGATAACTGCCTGCATTCCACCGCTCGTCACGATATTGCCCACGGAAACGAACGCCACGTCCTTACTGGTAAAAAGCTCACACTTGGAGCAGACCTTCGATTTCCATTTGGCGATAGTGTACAGGATAGCGGTGACGCCGAAATCTTCGGCTACCTACCAAGCGTAGAATTCAGAGTACGGCTCGTTGCCGGTATTAGACGCTCCTTCCGTTCCCCCTTTATATAGATACACCTTGCCCGACTGACGCCGCCAGCATTTAGGGAGCATTCCGTTTGTGGTGAATTCAGGGCTCGAGGCTACTGAAGAACGAATAGAGCTACCGTAGCCAGTAATGGCTACACTGGCCAGAACTTCGCTGAACTTGTTCTCGTACAGGTTGCACTGGTCGAAACTCTTCTCAAAGCCTTCCCGCATGCCCCAGTAGCTGTCGTTGAGCGAAAGCCCTTTGCTGACCTCGATAATGGCCATCGTTCCATTCACAGCCATTCCCAATTTTGCCAGAAAGGAATATGCATGAGCCCTATTACGAGGTATCTTCCTGTATTTCAGCCACCGGGCAAGACCACTATCCGTCACATCCATCCCCATCGGTATCAACGGAAGTACATCCTTATCTATGTGAGTAATGACCCCACCCCTTTATCTATGCCGCTGATAAGTTGGTATTCTTTGCGGTTGAGGGTTCAATAAAAATATTTCGGAACTCCATGGGAGAAAGCCAACCTAAGGCACTGTGAGGTCGTGCACAGTTGTACTCGCCCTCCAGCGTTCTATCTGGCGTCGGGCATCTGCGATAGAGCTGAATAGATTCGTATCCAAACACTCATCACGCAAACGTCCATTGAAGCTTTCTATATGGGCCTTATCCGTAGGCTTACCCGGGCGGCTGAACTCAATACGGACACCGTGTTCATATGCCCATGCATCCAATGCTTTGCAGGTGAACTCAGGACCATTATCGACATGCAATATCCCTGGAAGACTACCTTGCTCACGAAGGCGCTCTAAGACAGCTACGACGTGAGAGCCAGTAATCGATGTATCGACTTCCAATGCAGGACTCAGTCTGTCCCATATATCCACGATAGTCAGAACTTTGAAACGGCGGCCATTTTGAAGCTGGTCGCTGACAAAATCCAGTTCCCATTTCTGATTCGGTCCAGTCGGCGTGGGAGATACTACACGCATCCTGCTGAGTTTCTTCTTTTTCCTTTTGTCTCGTAACGAGAGCTGCTCTTCTCGATAAATGCGCTCTGTGCGTTTATGGTTGATGACCAAACCTTCTCTTTTCAGAAGGATATGAAGACGTTCAACGCCATATCTGCGCTTTTCTTCTGCCAGCTCACGCATACGCAACCGAAGAGCCCTATCCTTGTCATCAGGTTTAGGGCGTCGAACCGTACAACGATTGGCAGACAGCACTCGGCAGGCCCGCCGCTCAGAACAACCATGACGTTCTCGAATGAATCCCACGGCTTGTTTTCTAGCGGAGGGCGTCAGAAATTTTTTCCGATGACATCCTTGAGCATGATGATATCGAGAGCTTGCTCTGCGACCAGCCTCTTGAGGCGTGAGTTTTCCTCTTCAAGCTGATGAAGGCGTCTGGCCTCAGATACGGTCATGTTGCCATATTTCTCTCGCCACTTATAAAAGGTGGCATCAGAAATGCCATTCTGTCGACAGACTTCGACGATCTTCATACCCGCTTCAGCCTGCTTCAAAATGCCGATGATCTGTTCTTCGGTGAATCTTCTCTTTTTCATTTCTTTGCTCCTAAGGCAGATCCACCAACTACGCAATGGCATAAATTACAGGGGAGATGTCAGGCTTCCGTAACGGCTGGCGTACAGAACACGGCTTTGCGTCTTTCCGAAGACGCTCTTCATATCATCGCTTCTTTAACGAGCATGAACTCCCCATGGCTTTTTCCCGGCAGGAAGGGAGGCCCCATGGCGCTGAATTTCCGCATGTGGAAGAAAATACGGGAGTGCGTGGGCATAGAAGACGTTCACCTGCACGATCTGCGCCATACCTATGCCAGCATTCTTGTGGAAAAAGGCTGCTCTCTTTACGAAGTGCAGAAGATGCTCGGCCATCAGACGCCGAAAATGACCATGCGGTATGCCCATCTTTCGGCGGAACACCTGATAAAAGCGGCAGATCTTGTGGCGGCATCGGTATCTACCATGAAAAATGCGTAGCGGGTATGGGAGAGATTTCTTTCCTGTGCCTATTTTTTTGGCATGGAAAATGACTATGGCAAGAGTATTGCCATGGATGCCGAAAAAACGGTTTGCTGAGAAGCTGTATGGCGCGCAGAGAGAAAACAGGAATACGTCAAGCACTGACTTGCTGAAAAATTCTGGACAGGCCACTTAACAATCTGTTTTAATAACATTGCTTCGGGAAATTCCATGGGAAGGAGCATTCCCTTTTTCTTCGGAACTGCCCTGTGACGGTGTAGCAACCTTGACTATAATGGCATGACTTTTGCATGGTGAAACATAGCAACTATTGATGCAAAGGAGAAAAGTATGTCTGGTATTTCCATAAAGGCCGATACCGTTGTTCAGCCTCAGCTTGAAGCACGGGGCATAACAAAAAATACCGGCGTGTTCGGTGAACATAAGGTTCAGCTGGGAAAAGAAGCCCCCATACGGCTCGACAGCATAAAATCGAACAGCATTCCTTTTCAGGGATTTAGAACCGCTACAAAAATAGAAAGAGGCCGTGCCGGCCTTGAGCATGCGGTGCAGGATACGCTTGCCGTTCTTGGCAAGAGCGGCAAGATAGGTGCCAAGGCTCTTCTCAGTTCGCTGAAAACCTGCTTTGAGTATACCGACAGAATGGAAAAGCTCGGGCAGATGACGGCGCAGGAGAAGGGCGATTATCTCCGCATGTTCGCCCCTGCCGTGGAAAATCTCTCCAACACCGAACTGACGGCCATTTATCAGATGTTCGGCAGTGCGGAGATGGACCTTTTGCAGACGGCCCTCATGCGTGAGGGGCAGGTGAACCCCAAGGCTTCCGATGCGAGAAAGATTGCTTCCTGCCTGTTCGATCTGCAGGCCCTGGTGCTGAAGGAAGTGAGCAACAGGGTAGGCCGCAGTGCCATAGACAGCGAAGCGGCAAAGCACCCCGAACAGGCGCAGATGCTGAATGCCATGCGCCCGGGGAGCCTTTCCAAACAGTACGGCGCCGTGCCGCCCATGTCCGCCCCTGAACACTCGCAGGATATTTCCTCCGCCAATATGCTTACGCTGGTTGAGGTGGCTGCAGAAAGCGCAACCACAAGGGAAAAGTCTGCCGCCGCCGAAACCGCGAAGATGCAGCGGCGCAATATGCCTTCCATAGAACCGAAGATAATAGGCGATATGCTGCGCTCTTCGGAAATCACCATTAATATCCATACCCGCCGCCTTCTTGCCGAAAACGTCTTTTTGATGAACCCCGATGCACCGATGGAAAATATCTTCCACCTTGCCGACAGGGGCGTGATGCCGAAGGGGCCGGATTACCTTAAAGTACGCGATTCCACCGAGCATCTGCTCTTCCCTGAGCTGCCGGATCAGGATCCCAATGCCGATGAACGCCCCCTGTATGGGGCATTGAATACCTTGCACCTTTCTACGGGGGCGGCGGCGCGCGACTATGGCAGAACGGCTATCGTTCTTAAGCCGGAGGTGGCGCGCCGCGCCACGTTTATGGCGAACGATACCTTCTACAGCCCCCGTGTGAGCGTGACGCCCGAAAGGCGCGAGGCCTTTTACGCGCTGCTCGATGGCGCGGTGAGCCCCCAGCTTGCGGCGGAATACCGCGATGTGAACAGCCCGCGCCATGCCGCCCTTGAGAAATTTCTGGATGCTCTGGCGAGAACCGAAGGGGCCAATGTCGGCATTTTTCAGAATCTGGATCTTAAAATGGTTCCTGATGATGAATTCCATAAGCTTGTGGCGCTCCTTATCGACTGCTTTGGCGACAAGGCGGCCACGCGCAAGCAGATGGCTTCGTTCGATAACTTAGAAAGCCTTCTGCCCGGCCTTGATGAACTGAACGGCGCCATGCTTGGCAAGGCCGCGCAGGAATTTGCCAACGGAGAAAAAGGCCTCTTCCGCCTGTGCAAGAACTATATTGAGGCGCAGATACAGGGGCCTCTTATTCCCAGCAGAGACATTGCGGAAATACGCATTGATCTTGCTTCGTTCAGCAATGAAAATGATCAGGCCATTGTAAGGCAGAGGGCGTTGGATTTTCAGGCAAGAACAGGGGTTAAGGTAACCTTCCTCGATAGCGGCGCTGCTTCGCGAGACGAGAATGTTTTTACGGCTACCATGGACAAGGGCCTTGCATTCAGTGCCGCCCATTTGGATCCGGAGCTTGTTGCAGAGGAACAGGACCGCATTGCTGCCGACCCGCAAAAGGCTCTGAAGGCTCTCTGCAATACGAACCCGGAACTCCACGAAGCCTTTAAAAACCTTGATGAAGTGCTTCGCGGCCCGGCCTTGCAGCGCTGCATGGAAAAATTCAACAAGGCCCTGAAAAGCACAACGCCGACACGGGAGGAGTATGAAGCGGATGCGTTTGTCTCCAGTGTTTTCAAGAAAACAGTGACCCCTATTCTCAAGCAGAAAGCGGAGATGATAAGGGAACTTGAAAATCTTCCCTTTGAAACGGAGGCACAGAAAGCAGCCTTCAGCACCTGGATACGCAGCGCCGGGAATCTCCGTTCCGTGGAGGAGATGCGCATCATCCATACGCATGCCACGCATCAGGCCATGATACTGCGGGAGATTGCGCAGGCGGAACCTCCCCTTGAACCGGGAGCCATTTTCCGCAAAATGGATATTCTCATGACCGGCGTGCGCAACAGCCTGAATGCGTTCTTTGCCAAGTTCCCCTCCGGAGAGATCGGCAAAGACGATAAGGACAACGAGCTTGGCCGCATTGCCTCCATGGCGTATTCCCTGCTCGAAGCGGGCAATCCCCCCATGAACCAGGAACAGCTTGCCGCCATGACGAACCGGATCGACAGCCCGGCCATGCGCACTCAGCTTTCCATGCTGCTGCAGCTGCAGCAATCATCCGGCATGGAGAACAACAAGGATTATCCTCTTCTGGATTCTCTTGTGAATATGACATGGATCTCTGCAAGCACCTTCCGCAGAAAGCTGGGAGAGCGCTATGATTTGCCTCGTCAGGTGCTGGACCCGAGCTTCTTAAGCCATAGCATGCGCGAAACCCTGAAAGATGCCGCTCCCGAGGTGAGCAAGCTGATTAATGCCCGCTACCCGGAAAAAACGCTCTTCCCCGCAGCGGCCATTCCGGGCAGGATGCCTGCCACCGAGGCCGGGCGGAAAGAATTCCTCCTTTCCGTGCTCGACAACTACATGAACCACGAAAAAACCTTTGAAAAAGGCCGTTCCACGCACGGAAGAGGGCACATTGCCCGGGCGTATATCTTCGCTTCCGCGCTTTCGTCCATTCTGGAAGAGCAGGGCGTGGTCGTAGACCGCAACGCCGTCCTCTGCGGCATTGCCGGGCACGACCTCGGCCGCAGGGGCGGGGGATACGATGCTTGGGAAAAAGACAGCGCCAACCTTACCGTGGATAATATGCGCCGGCAGTTCGGCGAAGATGCCATGGGAAAAGAGTATGAAGATGGCGTAACGGCCGCTATTACCGACCACAGAGGCCAGACGGTGGAGGGAATGCTTCTGCATGCCGCAGATTCTCTTGATATCGGCCGAGTCAAGGACTTCGATGAAAAGCACTTTGCCTTCCTCCGTGCTCTGGAGGGGGAAAAGCCCTCGGTAGACGCGCAGAACATACGCAAGCAGCTTGCGGTGGAAGCCGATCTGCTGCAGCGCATTTCCAACCCTCTCTGTCAGTACCGCAGCACGTTTCAGCACTATGATGAGCGCATAGCCGCAAGCACTCCCCCTCTGCAGGATCTTCTTATGGAAGACAAGATGCACCTTACCGATGAGATAGCCGCCGCCTTTGCCAAAGAATGGGAGATGGACAGCGCCGCCTTCATGCACAAGATGGAAAGCATCATTCAGGATAACAGGGACATGTTCCCTCTGCTTTCCCAATACTACCACGGTTGATCAACCGGGATACAAGGAGAATACTATGGAATTTTCTGCTATTCTGGCACAGTTCGGCGATGCCATAGGCATGAGCGGGCTTTCTCTGGATGCCGATGGCAGCTGCACCCTGCTGTTTGACGATGCGCACGAAATTACCTTCACCTGCGATGCTGCGGACCGTTCCGTTCTTCTGTACAGCGAAGTGGGCAAAGCTTCCGACCTGAGGGAAAAGAGCGATGCCGTAAGGCTGCTTTCGGCCTCTCTCCTTGGCGCACAGACAGGCGGGGCAGCCTTTGCCGTGCATGAGGCGATGGATGCCGTTATTTTGTGGAAACGCTATGATGATTGCTTTCAGGATGTTGCCGGCCTGGAAAAGGCCGTGAATGATTTTCTCCCCCAGGTGGCGGAATGGAAGGGCAGACTTCGTGAACACACGGAAGAGGCTCCTTCCTCTGGAGAGAATATGATGCCTGGCGGCTTCGGCATGTTTGTGTAGGAGCAGCCTGAAACGACAGGAAATAATAATTTCTGGCAATGCATAAAAGGAGATCCGCCTCTCTGAGCAAAAGGAGACAGGCGGATTTCTTATTGGTTAAACGAAAACCACCAGCTATGCCGGTGGGGTTCCATTTCGTAGTGTAAGAAAAATTTCGCACTTTCCTGAAAATGGAAGTGGCTCCAAAAATCGGTTAGAGTTTTGTTAGCAAGCGAAACCCAATCGATCAAAGGAGCCACTGGCATGGAAAGTACCAAGGGGTACGGAAAAAGGGAAGAGAGTGTGACCCCACAGCTTTATCTATGCTGCTGATAAGTTGGTATTCTTTGCGGTTGAGGGTTCAATAAAAATATTTCGGAACTCCATGGGAGAAAGCCAACCTAAGGTGTACTAGTTCACACTTGATCTGACAGTCCTCCGTTTTGAGGAGAGCCATTGTACGATTAGTTAAGCTGTCCGACCTTTTCGTTCCAGAGCTGTTTGCCATCAAGGAAAGTCTGCCAAGGAGTCCTGCCGCAGCACATCTTACCCTGATGCGTTCTGTCGTGGTTGTACCATGTCAGCCAGCCGTCCAGATCACTTTGTAGTTCTTCAAGAGTCTTGTACAGTTTTTGGCGAAACGCAACCTGATAGAACTCCTGAAGTATGGTCTTGTGGAAACGCTCGCATATCCCATTGGTCTGGGGATGGCGCGCTTTGGTCTTGGTGTGTTCGATTCCGCTGATGCCAAGATACATCTCGTAGTCGTGGCTTTCCACTTTGCCACAGTATTCAGTGCCACGGTCGGTGAGCATACGGAGGATTCCCATGCCATGCTCCTGGAAGAAAGGGAGCACCCGATCATTGAGCAGGTCTGCGGCCGTGATGGGCGTCTTGGTCGTATAGAGTTTTGCGGCCGCCCATCTGGAATAGGTGTCAACAAAAGTCTGCTGATAGATGCGCCCAACACCTTTCACCGTTCCAACATAGAAGGTATCCTGGCTACCTAAGTATCCGGGATGATAGCTTTCTATTTCGCCGCAAGCCTCATCGTCCTGCTTCTTTCGCTCCAGAGCCTGCACCTGCGCTTCCGTAAGGATGAGCCCCTCCTCGGCAGACTTCCGTTCGAGTGCAGACAGCCTTTGTTTCATAGATGCTAGCCCGTTCCTAAGCCAGATGGAGCGGACACCTGATGGAGAAACGAAGATTCCTTTTTTCCTCAACTCGTTGCTCGCCCTGAGCTGGCCGTGCGCCGGAAACGCCAAAGCGAACTCGCAGACAGCCTGCTCGGTCATCTCGTCTACCCTGTTTTTCAGGTTCGGCTTTCTTCTGCTGACCTCAAACAATGCCTCCACTCCACCGGCATCCCTTGCGGCCTGATACCGATAGAACGTGTCCCGGGAAAAGCCCATGATCTTGCACGCCCGGGAGATATTCCCGAGTTCTGCCGCGAGATTGAGAAGGCCGGTCTTGTGTTTGATGACGTTTTGATTGAAACTGCTCATAGGGAACTCCGTGGGCATAGGGCCCGTTTGATGTTTGTTGCTATTCTCATCAAAACGGAGTTCTCTCTCTTTTTCAAGAGCGGGTGTCAGATCAAGTCGAAACTAGGGCACATAATGCTTCAGGGGCATCATAACGATGCCCCTTGGTGTCTTATTTCTCTCTTGATTTGAGCTTACAAATCAGACTATGAGACTCAAATTTGGAAAAATATTCAGTTTAGTGCAATTGTGCTATATCGTAATCAACCTGTTTTTCCATCCAGTACTTTGTTGTAGTGTTGAGTGCTTTGGCGAGTCTCATGGCGGTATCGAGAGTGATGCTTCTCTTGGCATGAATTATCTCATTGATGCGTGATGGAGAGACGTCAATCATACGCGCAAATTCAGAGATGTTCATATCCTTTTGTTTGATTATATTTC
>CAMLXE010000052.1 GCA_946490455.1 uncultured Desulfovibrio sp.
AAGACAAAGGCGGCTTTGAGCCACGGAGTATGAGGACTATCAGGGGTAAGGGCGGCAGCCTTGGCAATGAACATGCCTATCTGATCGAACGTTTCCGGCAGCTCAATTCCGGGTTCATAGAAGGCCACGGAAAGGAGAATATTCCCGAGCAGGGCCAGGGCAATGCCCACCGAACAGATCATGAGATATTTCCAGGTGGCCTCAAGCGAACGCTGGTGACGGTGGAAGTAGATAAGGGGAGCGCTTGAGAGTGTGGTTATCTCAATGCCGACCCAGAGTGCACCCAGATGGGGCGTCGTCGTGACAAGGGTCATGGCCGCGAGGAAGAAACACAGACAGGCGGTAAAGCGGCGTTCAGGAGCATTGGTGAAGGTCTGGCCGTTCTGGATGTCCACCCGTTCGTGGTGGGTGTCCTCGTCGCGCAGGTAGCCGATGGCGTAGAAGGAGGCGGCAACCATAAGAAGGCTTGCCAGAACGAGGAAGAGCGTCCCAAGTTCATCTGGAGCAAGGAGTCCACCCAATGCACGGAGAGCAGGAGCTGCCGGATCGCTGATAGAGGTAGCCAGTGCTGCGGAGAGAATAAGATGGAGCAGGGCGGTCAGCATAAGCAGACCACGTCGCAGGGTTGCACTGCTGATCAGCAGCATGGCGACTCCCGCAGCTAGGGGAAGAAAGAGAAGAAGTTCGAGCATGGCGTATTAGTCCCTGAGGCTGCAGAAGCGGCCGACGTCAATGGATTCGAAGGTCTTGTTGATGTGATTGATGGCAATGCCCATGACAAAGACGGCGACAAAGACGTCAAGGAGAATGGTAAGTTCAAACCAGACGGCGCCCTTGGCCATGAGCGGAATGCCAAGCAGGAAGATACCGTTTTCTGCCACCAGATAGCCGATGACCTGAGAGATGGCCTTGGTTCGACCGACTACAAGAATCAGTCCACTGAAGAGTGTCATCAGGGCAGCCGGCAGAAGCAGGGATGGGAAGAGTCCCGGCTGAATGGGGAGTCTGGCTTCAAGCCAGAGTGAGAAGGCAAGACCCACCATGCAGGCGATGACGGAAAGCCCGCAACCGAGGCGAGGTTCGGCGTCCTGTTCTACGGCAACCTTTTTGAGGGTTCGAGAGAGCAGAATGGGGAAGGCAATACCCTTGATAAGCAGAACGGCTCCCCCAAGAAGAAGGTGTTCAAGGCTGAAGCCATGGGCACCGGGCAGCATGAGAAGGAGAGCCAGCAGAACGCCCTGTACGGCTACCTGACGGATGAGGGAAGCGAGTCGCACAACGCCAGCCAGCAGGAGGTTGTTCAGCATGAGGACGAGCAGAAGAAGCTGAAAAAAGGCGGACATGATTACCTCACCTGTGTCAGGATGAGAGCAAAGGCGGCGAGAGCGCCGGCCATGCCCAGAAGCTGGGAAATCCAGGCCATGCGAAGACGGGCCATAATGGATTCCACAAGGCCTACGACGACGGCGGTCACGAAGATGATGACAAAGTAACCGATCGTCTGTGCCCATATGCTTGCCTGCGGAACCAGAATGCCGGCCAGAAGCGCAGCAAAGAACCAGAGCTTGAGTGCGGAACCATAGAGAATAAAGGCAAGATTCGGGCCGGAGTGGTCGAGAATCATGGCTTCATGGATCATGGTGAGTTCAAGATGCGTATTGGGATCATCAACAGGGATACGGCAGTTTTCCACGAGCAGAAGGATGAACAGCACCACAGGAATCAGGAGAAGTTCAGGTCTGCCAAAGAGCCAGCCCGAAGCTGGAATGCCGCCGAACATGGTGGACAGAGAAAGTTCGGAAGAGAGACCAAGCCCCGATGTGGTACCGATGACGGCGAGGAAGCAGAGGAAGAGTACCGGTTCGGCGAGTGCCGAAAAGGTTGCTTCCCGGCTTGCTCCCATGCCTTCGAATGGAGATCCTGTATCGAGTGCGGAAAGAATGATGGCAAAGCGTCCCACACCGAGCAGATAGGCGGCGAGGATAAAGTCTCCCTGCGACTGAAGGGGAGATGGCTGTCCGCCAAGAGGCAGCAGGGCCAGAGCGCAGAGGGTGGCTGCAAGCGAGATGGCAGGACCTGCACGGAAGATCCAGCTCGTTGTGTGACTTAGAACTTCGCCTTTGCCGAGAAGTTTGGCCAGGTCAAAATACAGCTGAAGTATGGGCTTGCCGTGCCGGCCGGCAACCTTGGCCTTGACTCTGTTGATGATGCCGGAAAGAAGCGGGGCAAGCAGCAGAGCCAGCACAAACTGGAGAAGATAGGGCCAGATGTTCATGCGTGCAGCCCCCAGACTAGAAGAATGACCACTGTGGCGAGGATGTAGAGAATGTAGAGATGAATCCTGCCGTGCTGAACGATTTTCAGGGCGTTACAGAGACGTTCAATGCCTTCAAAAAGAGGGGTGAAGAGTCCTGTGCGAAGCCTGTCAGGTGCAGAAATGGCAAAGGTTCCGTGGTCGGGGAAGTAGCTGTCATCGCGCTGGGTATGGATTTTCAGTCCCATGGCAGAACCGAAGAGTTTGCCTATGGGTTCGGAGAACGAGGCATCTGTGTACTGAATGCGAGGGGTTCCAAACTGATAGCCGCAGCCCCATGTCGAGGATTCACGAACGGAGCGGTTTTTGAGCAGACGTCGACGCAGGGCGAGGAAGAGAAGCGTCAGCACAATCCCGGAAAAACCGAGAAGTGAGGTGGTGTCGAGGATGCCCGTTGCGCTGCTGATGCCATTTTCGGCTTCCTCAAGCAGGGCAAGCGGTACCTGAGCCACATGGAGCGCAGCCGTGGCCACACCGGAGAAACAGGCGGGAGCGGCAAGCCCTACTGCAATACAGACCAACGCAGGAATGCACAATGGAAGAAGGGCGTTCCAGGAAGGAGATATGGCGGAAGCCGCAAAGCCGGTACGCGGTTCGCCAAGGAAGGTCATGCCATAGGCTTTGGAGTAGGTGGCAGCAGCAAGGCCGCTGATCAGTGCAAGGCCTGTAAGAGCCGTGAAGAGGCCCAGCTGGTTTTCCACTCCCGAAAGAGCTGTTCCTTTGACAAGGGCAAGAAAGAGTACCAGTTCCCCGGCAAAGCCGTTCAGCGGAGGCAGACAGGCAATGGCTGCGGCTCCCAGCGCAAAGAGTATGCCGACCAGTGGCAGACGTTTCTGAAGACCTCCAAGCTGATCCATACGGACCGTACCTACTGCGTGCAGGATTTCACCTGCACAGAGGAAGAGCAGTCCCTTGAAGGCTGCATGGTTCAGCATGTGGAAAAGAGAACCTGCAAAGCCCAGCGTGGCGATCCAGGCGTTTTTCGAGGCCAGACCAATGATGCCTATGCCAACACCCATAAGCATGAGTCCCATATTTTCCACACTGGAATAGGCAAGCATACGTTTCAGGTGCGTCTGGGCCAGTGCTTTCAGGATTCCCATGATGCCGGTGGCAAGTCCCAGAAAAAGCAGAAGCCAGCCCCACCATGCAGAGAAATCCTGTCGAGGGCCAAGGAAATCGAGAGTCCGAATAATGCCGTAAAGTCCGGCATTGATCATGGCACCGGAAAGAAGTGCCGAAACATGACTTGGTGCGGCGGGGTGTGCTTCGGGCAGCCAGACGTGGAGAGGGGCCAGTCCTGCCTTGGCTCCAAAACCAAGGACGGCCAGAATGAAGAGCGCTGGGGTCCATGAGCCTGCCGGGAGCTGGGCAAGTCCGGCAAAGGAGGTGTCTCCACCAAGTTGCCAGAGCAGCGCGAAAAAGGCGATGAGAAGTACGGCACCCAGATGGGCAGCTACCAGATAAACCCAGGACGCGTCACGAACCAGACTGTCACCGTCGTTGAAGTCGATAAGAAAAAAGGGTGCAAGCGACATGAGTTCCCAGGCAATGAGGAAAAGAACTGTGTCCCGTGCGGTCATCACGGCAGCCATGCCAAGGATAAGCAGCAGATAGAAAAACCAGTGGGCACCCAGATTATGCGTCCCGGCTTCGGTATGACGCAATGAAATGCCGCCGGCCAGCGCACATATGGCGCCGAGTCCGAAGACAGGGAAGAGAAAGAGTCTGGTGAGCGGGTCCAGCCCAAGTGTACAGGAACCGATGGGGAGTCCCCACGGCAGGGTCAGAGTCAACGAGGCATGCCATGTCCCGGTAATGACGGCACAAAGCCCCACCAGACAGCCAAGGACAGCCCCACAGGGACCGATGCAGTTGGCCAGACGGGTGGTCCGCTCCGTCAGGGGCAAGAGGGCAATACCTCCTGTTGCTGCCGCAAAAAGGGCCAGCAGCAGGAACGCCACAAGAAGACAGTTCATGGTTTCCTCTTCAGGTTTTCGGGCCGAAGCGTTGCCTGTGCATTGAGGGGGGAGAGTATTGTGCAAAAGACATAAATTTGCAATAGGTTTTGAAAGGATGTCAAACCATGGAATGCGTGTCAGACCATATGCCACCTCCGGGGAAGAGCTTCTGCGATGGCACCATGCAGGGAGGAAGAGTGCGGTGAGACCGTTTCGTCAGTCATGGGCAAAATATCGACCAGTATGCGGTATCTCGCTAGGATAACATGGTTTTTGGGCAGTCTTATGATGTGAGACTGCTTTTCAGGGGTGAGAGAATATTGTCAAAGGGTTGCACCTCCCCGATAGGGAAAACGTGCTGAATCCAAAGGGAAGATGACGGGATAAGCATTGGTAGATTGGCATGGGCAGCCAACCGTGGCTGCATGAGGAGAGGGAGAGTCAGATAGTCAGAATCTCAAGAAGAATAGTAAACTGTTGCAGGTGGATAGGTATTGTAAAGACAGCCCTGGAGATTATGGGGCCAGACAGCACTTTGCCTTTGCGTCAACATGCCGTATGCTTGAAAGCATTGCAGAGGCAGCCAGCCGAAACGATTGGCTGATTGCTTTCCACAAGAGTTATTTGGGGAAAGTTTGGTATGTGGCGGAAAGTGAAAAGGGGATACTCCCCCGAGTTCCGGCACCTTGAACCTCAACATTTTGTACAGGTGAAAACATGTTGCAGACAGGCATGAAAGGGTATGCGGAAATAGTGGTGACGGAAGATCTGCTGGCCAGCCGGGCCGGGAGCGGGCTGGTAGCCGTGTACGCAACTCCGGCCATGATTGCAGGCATTGAGGGAACGGCAGCCGCTTCTGTTGCTGGAGAACTGGCTGAAGGTCAGACCACTGTAGGTGCACATGTGGATGTGTCACATGTCGCAGCCACTCCTCTGGGGATGAAGGTCCATTTTGAGACGGAGCTTGTGGAAATCGCACCCAATGGGAAGATTCTGACCTTTAAGGTCGAGGCCTATGACGAAGCCGGACTCATTGGTAAGGGGACACATGTCAGAGCCATTGTGAACAAGGAAAAGTTCGAAAGCCGGGTACGGGAAAAATTGGCCTCCATGTAAGACCTCTGTTTTGTATCGGCCGGAGGTTTCCGAACCACTCTCGCTGGAAGCGGGTAATGGAAAAGTTGGAGCTGAGACGGTCGATTTGAAAGCTGATATCAAAAAAGGGCAGGAAGGAGTTCCTGCCCTTTCTGTTTCCTTGAATGATCCGTTATACTCTCAGCATGGTCTCCTGCAGAGGAGAGTCTGAGGAAGTCGCACTTTCAGCCTCATCGCCCTTCATGCAGACCTCCTGCCACCGTTCGGCAACATTGAGAAAGTTCTGGAACCAGGTTGTGATATTGGAGCTGTCCAGGACGCGCAGAGGCATGATACCCTGAAGAGTCACGCCGGTATCCTCGCGTGCAGCCAGGGTGAATCCCTGTGTCTCGTGGAAGAAGGTGTTTGCATCAAGCAGAGCTGTATAGATTTTTTCTTTTCCCTGTTCCGGCAGTGGGGCCACTACAGTGAAGAGCATGACCAGATCGGAGGAGGGCAGGTAGCGCAGGCTGACCTCGAAATCATCGATGACAAGGAGCGAGACGGGGTCGTCCTCCCGAACGGTGATTTCCGGCAGTCCCAGCGCCGGCGCCAGCGTGGAAAGCAGGGATTTGAAAGCCTCAAGCATGAACAGGTCCTCCTGTATGGTTTAGGCGTCTACGGGTTGCTGGGGAGCGGGTTGTCTGGCCTGAATGCGGCAGGCGGTCAGAGTCGCCTGTCCATCCGGAGTGATGGTAAAGGTGTAGTCGATATCAAGGGGCGACTGGGGGGGCTTGTAGTAGCGTATGGTGACGTTGCCGTTTGCTTCGCGCCGAATGTCGATATCCACGGGCGAATGTTCGCTTTCGGCGATGTCGGTGACCGGACTGGCATTGCGTACCAGAAAGGTGCCGGCCTGACTCATGCCCAGGACGACCTGCCGGAGCTGAACGTCGTTTTCCCCGCACAGTTCCTGTGCGCGGCGGACAAGATCATGGCTCATGGAAGAGGGATCGCCCATTTCGAACTTTTCCTTTTCGGCCTTGTCCATACCCGATGTATCCCGAATGCGCACGGTTTCCACCGGACCTCCCGCTGTGCCGAAGCTGATGGTGGGCGTGTACCCTTCCAGGGGGCTGTGATTGCCCCGACGCTTGATGTCCTTGGCAAGGGTTTCTTCCGTCTCCTGAAGCGTTCCGATATTCTGCAGCGGGGTCAGTGTGGGACGATTGACGAAATCTTCCAGCGTGAGAGAGACGGGACCGCGCAAGGCTTCACTCGCCTTTTCGAGGCTGATGCCCACGCTCAGGTTGGCCACACCTTTCGCATCCGCAGCAAGGGTGTCGGGACTGATTTCCTTGAAATGCCTTGAAAGCCGCTCGAACAGCATGTCGCCGAAATGTTTCTGGTCCGCAGTCTTCAGTTCGTCCGGCATGGGTTCATTGAAGCAGCCCTGCCAGATGGTGTTCCGGGTGAGCAGCCCTTCCGGCTGAAGGGTTCTCATGGTGTCGAGCCGCTGCACGGCGACCGCGGAGCCACCAATGCCGGAGCTCTCCGAGAGCATGGCGCTCAGCATGGCTACATCTGCGAGATTTCGGGGCGTGGCCCAGACCATGATATCGTCGGCAACAAAGTAGTGAGCCTTGCCCTTGCCGCAGGCACAGGCAAAGTCCTGCAGGGCGGGAAGGGAACCTTCGGATACGGCCTTGAACAGGCTCTGCGGGCTGAATGCGGCCTTCTGCTCCGCAGCCATGGCCGCTTCGTGCATGACAGCCATGCCTATCAGCTTGCGAAGCTGCGTCTTCTGGGGACCGTCAAAGCCCTTCTGGGTGGCATATGTGTCCATCGCGGCACTGGCACCGTGGGCTGGGTCGTCCAGAAAAGCCTGCGCCTGTGTCTCGTTCCAGGCCTTTTGCAGGGCAGTGGTACTCGCGGTGGAGACCATCTGGCCAAGCTCATCGTATGAGAGAATCTTTTGCGATTCGGCTGCCGCGGCCTGAAGGACAAGTTCTCCGAATCTGTTCTTCAGTGCCTGATTGGCAGCAGGGTCAATGCCCTTCTGGGCACAGAAGGTGTCAAAGGCAGTATCCAGATTGCGGGTGTCGCCCTGTCTGTGATTACCGAGGACAAATGCCGGGCCATATCGGTATTGATCTGGCCGATGCCTCTGGACATGTCGGCAGCGGTGGCAAGAATATCGCGTGCGACTCTGGCTGTGAGGGGCTTTCCCTTCTCGCGCGAGGCGCGTATCTGCGGGGCAAGGGCATCGGCCACAGTGTCGCCATACGTCCGGCGTATGCCGGCATACAGCACTTCTCCCGCCGCGCGGTTACCGGCTTTCCGGGTAAATAAGGCACCTATTTTGCCACGGGTCTCGAAGCTGTTGTTCTTGACAATGATGGAGGTATCGTCTCCCAGATTGTTGGCAAGCTGCGAGAGATTTCTGAAAGTCGGGGCAATGCGTTGAGGCATGGAGATCCTCCCTGTGGTTTTCCAAAAAATGACATGGAACAGATGATTGGGCAAGAGAATTACCCAGACAGCCTGATACTGCTGATTAGTTTTATGAATTTTTAAGCAAAAAAAATGCCAATGCTGTAACCAGATGTTTTAGGCAATAAACTGACAGAAAAGGCCAATATCGGTGGCACCACGCATTGGATTTGATTGCCAACATAAGTCTCAGTGGTGAGCTGTTGCGGTATGATGAAAGTTCTCATTGGCTATTCATTGGATCGATATTCATCAGATATATTCTTCTTTCAGAGAATGTTCTCCGGCATGTATCAGATATCGGGATGATGCCCCTGAAATTCAACATGTTCATGATTTTTAACGTATCTTATGAAATTATTTGTTTTTTTGTAAAGACAACCCAAGAACACAGTATCTGCAGCACTGTGGAAATATATACGTCAGATTTTCGTAACTTGCCCTGATGGCGAGGGGGCATCTCTTCAGACAAGGTCTGTTGAAGAGGCGCAAGATAGAAGACTGATGAAAGAAAGCTGAATGCTTAGCGCGAGGAAGGTGTGCAGGATTCCTGTGCTTACCAGTAGCCTGACAGAAGAGAAGCTCCCAGAAAAGACTGTGTAGCTTTTCTGAGAGCGCCTTTTTTATGAGAACAGCATTCGACAGAGCCACCGTCATGCTGGTGTTCTGACCGGAATTTTTGAAACGCTATTCCTGTTTGCCGAACCACTTTTCGTTGATCTGCTTTTCGATGCCCTTTTCCTTGACTGCCCTGATACCGGCATTAAGCCTTTCGAGCAGTTCGGTATCTCCCTTACGCAGAGCAAAACCGTAGAATTCCGGGGTTCCGGTTACAAGGCCGATGTGGAACTTGTCGCGATATTCTTCTTTGGTATTGGCGTAATATTTGGCTACCGGGTCGTCACACATGACAGCGTCGAGGTTGCCTTTGGCGAGATCTTCAAAAGCCAGCCCCACTTCATCATAGGTCTTGACGATGGCTTTTACGCCAGACTTGGGAAGAGTCTGCACAATGGCAGAAGTTCCAATCTGTCCACCGACCTTTTTCCCGGCCAGTTCATCAAGACTTGTGATGGTCTTGCCCAGGGGCAGCACTACAGCCTGATGCAATTCATAGTAGGGATCGGTGAACAGCATGGCTTTCTTGCGTTTGTCCGTGATGCTCACCGAGGCGGCAATCACGTCAGCCTGACGGGAGGCCAGGGCAGCAAAGATGCCGTCCCAGGCAATGTTTTTGACCTGAACG
>CAMLXE010000053.1 GCA_946490455.1 uncultured Desulfovibrio sp.
GGCCCTTGCAGTCATGATCCGTCAGCTGGCTACGGAGAAGTTCGATCGCAAGCGTGCCTGGACGGCAGTCCTGCGTGAAGGCAAGATAGGCATGGCCTCGGGCGTGATCATGGCCTTGCTGGCCTCCATCTGTGCCTATTTTCTTTCTTCTTCGCCCAAGCTTGGTCTGGTCATGGGAGCGGCTCTTTGGGGCGACATGGTTCTCGGCTCGCTTGCCGGTGGAACCATCCCTCTGATTTTCCGGGCTGTCGGACGCGATCCGGCACAGGCTTCCAGTATTTTCCTCACAGCCATTACGGACGGATCTGGCTTCTTCATCTTTCTGGGACTGGCTACGGCCTTTTTGCTGTAGAAGCCGTTCCGACAAGGATAGATTCTCGAAGGGACGTCTGTGGGACAAAAAGAAAAACTCCTTGCCCATGCCAGAAAGAAATTTGGCAGCAAACCCGAGTATCCCTGGGCGGATGAACCGGAATATGCCGTTCTCCGGCATGCGGATTCAGGGAAATGGTATGCCCTTCTCATGCGCCTGCCCGCCAAAAGACTGGGTATCGAGGGAACAGTTCTGGATGTTGTCAATCTGAAGGCCGATCCTATGGTTATCCTGTCCCTGCTGGATCACCCGTCGGCATTGCCCGGATACCATATGAACAAGACCCACTGGATAACGATCATCCTCAATGGACGCTTTCCGGATAAAGAACTGCTGTCGCTGCTCGAGTCCAGTCATGCCCTGACCCGGAAATCAAAACACAGCCTCAAGTGAGGGTTAGCGACGCGGCAGGACAGAGGCTTCCGAAAACAGGAAAGGGACCGATGGCGGTCCCTTTCTTCAATCCGATTTTTCAGGAAAGGCAATCTTTCAGATGCCAAGTGTCAGCGGCAACGCTTCATCAATGCTGCTCACCGTGTGAATTGTGATCCTGTGACGGAGCTCAAGAGGAATTTCATCAATATCCTTTGCATTCTGAGCAGGAATGATGACATGGGAAATTCCGCGGGCGACTCCGGCAAGAATCTTTTCCTTGATACCGCCAACAGGAAGCACTCTGCCACGCAACGTGATTTCTCCGGTCATGCAG
Source organism: uncultured Desulfovibrio sp. (assembly GCA_946490455.1). Lineage (GTDB taxonomy): Bacteria > Desulfobacterota > Desulfovibrionia > Desulfovibrionales > Desulfovibrionaceae > Bilophila. The sequence goes on from CAMLXE010000053.1 coordinate 1,083, forward strand.
TAATCTCTCCGTACGGACTTTCCGGTCAGCGCAGAGATCAGCGCTGTCACCAGCGTGATACCGGCGGAGGGCCCATCCTTGGGCGTTGCACCTGCGGGGACGTGAATATGAATATCCATATGCTCCGCAAAGTCAGGCGCAATTCCAAGCTGCTCGGCCCTTGATTTGGCGTAGGTCAGTGCGGCCTGTGCGCTTTCCTTCATCACATCGCCAAGCTGGCCGGTCAGAATAAGCGCTCCCTTTCCCTTGACGGCAGAAACCTCAATATGGAGAAGCTCTCCACCAGCAGGTGTCCAGGCAAGTCCGAGAGCAACGCCAGGAATCAGCGTCTTTTCCATATCTTCATCAATGAAAACCGGTGCGCCCAGCAGTTTGGGCAGTCCGGCTGCCGTTACCCGGAAGGGCGGCTTTTGCCCTTCTGCCTTGCGGCGTGCAACCTTGCGGCAGACGGAACCGATCTCTCGCTCCATGTTCCGCAATCCGGCTTCCCGGGTATATTCACGGATGATCCGGTTCAGCGTCGTATCGGGAAGAGTCAGTTCTCCCGGCTTCAGACCATTTTCCCGAAGTTCCTTGGGAACTATGTACTTTCGGGCGATGGCCAGCTTTTCCTGCTGCGTATAGCCTGGCAGCGAGATGATTTCCAGACGATCCCGCAAGGCACCTGGAATATTTTCCAGATGATTGGCGGTACAGATGAACAGCACCCTGGAAAGGTCAAACGGAACATTCAGGTAGTGATCGCTGAAATTGGCATTCTGTTCCGGGTCCAGCGCCTCAAGCAGAGCAGAGGAGGGGTCGCCTCTGAAATCATTGCCCAGCTTGTCGATCTCATCAAGAATGATGACCGGATTTCTGGTTCCGGCCTGCTTCATGGCCTGAATGATTCTTCCCGGCAGGGCACCTATATAGGTTCTCCTGTGACCGCGAATTTCCGCTTCATCACGCATGCCGCCAAGAGAAATGCGCTGGAACTTGCGGCCAAGGGCCCGGGCAATGGAACGTCCCAGAGAGGTCTTCCCAACGCCTGGAGGGCCTGCAAAGCACAAAATGGGCCCTTTGGAGTCCGGATTCAGCTTGCGGACGCTCAGATATTCAAGGATGCGATCCTTGACCTTGTCCAGACCGTAATGATCCTCATCCAGAATCTTTTTGGCCTTGAGAATGTCCAGCTGATCCTTGGACGTCCTTTTCCATGGCAATTCCGCAAGCCAGTCGAGATAGGTCCGAATGACCCCGGCCTCCGCAGAATCTCCATGCATGGTGGCCAGTCTCTTCAGCTGCTTGTCCGCTTCCTTGCGAACTTCTGCAGGCAGCCCGGCCTTATCCAGCGCCCTGGTGATATTCTCCAGCTCTTCATCCGCATCATTGGCATCTCCCAATTCCTTGCGAATGGCCTTGAGCTGTTCACGAAGAAAATATTCCTTTTGCGCCTTGTCCATGCCTTCACGCGCCGAGGTCTGAATCTTGATCTGCATGGATGCAACCTCAGACTCATGGATAAGATGGGTGATCACCAGACGCAGACGATCCATGGGATCAATGCACTGGAGAATCTCCTGTGCTTCTTCCATCTTCAGGCGGAGATTGGCTGCAATAAGGTCGGAAAGGCGTCCTGGTTCGCTGACGTTGGTAAGGACTCCCATGATTTCCCCGGTGGGGATACCCCACAGGGAGAGAATCCGTTCGCATTGTTCACGAGCCAGACGGACAAGCGCTTCCTGTTCTGCCTCCGGGGCCGTGACTTCAGGTTCAGGAAGCTGTTCCACCTTTGCGGTAAGATGAGCCCCATCTTCCACATCAATGAGACGGGCTCGGGAAACACCCTGTACAAGGGCCTTCACCCGGCCATCAGGCATCTTCAGAAGACGCAGAATAAGAGCCACGGAGCCAACGGGATAGAGATCATCCAGCCCGGGCTTTTCTACCTGACTGTCCTTCTGGGCGCACAGAAAAATATGGCGCCCCTGTGTTGCTGCGGCTTCCACAGCCTGTACCGACTGTTCTCTCCCCACAAAAAGAGGAACAATCATGTAGTTGAATACGACTACATCCCGCAGGGGAAGCAGCGGCATGGTCGAGGGAATTTCCTGAACCGACGACGTCTCTTCAGAGGGCGCATCCATCTGACCGTCCTGCATCTGAGCAGCAGCACGGCGACGTGGCACTCTGGTACGACGGCGTACCGGAGTTTCCTCATTCTTGTTTTCGTTGTCTGAATCAAACGTCATGGTATTATTCCTTGTTGAAATGAACTCGGAAAAATTCTTTAGATAACTCCACCCTTGCACAGGCTGTAGCAAACGCCATCTCCAATGATGATATGATCGAGAAAACGCACTCCCACACTTTGAGAGAGTTCCTGCAATCTCTGGGTAATCTGCAAATCCTGGGGAGATGGATTTGCCCTGCCGCCGGGGTGGTTGTGTACCAGAATAAATCCTGTTGCCTTATACCGGAATACCTGCTCCAGAATTTCGCGTGGCTGACAGGGAGCCGTATCCGGACCTCCACGGGCCAGACGTTCCCAGCTCAGCTGCCGGTTCTGACTGTCAACCGTGGCAATCCAGACTTCTTCATGCGGACAGCCGCTCAGGCGGGGCATGGCCATTGCAGCCACCGCCTCCGGAGTGCACAGCATTTCATGCGTCCGGGTAGGCGCCTCACCATAACGGGCCAGAACTTCTCGTATTGTCGAGAAAAGCGCATTGATTCCGGCACCTGCTCCCGGTATGTGCAGAATCTGTTCGGGACGAGCCTGAAGTACGCCACGAATTGACCCAAACTGTGCCAGCAGTTCCTTTGCCAGAGGCTTCGTGTCCCGGCGGAGCAGCGCATATCCCAGCAACAGCTCCAGAACTTCATAATCGGCGAGATCCGTTCCGTCCTTGAGCAGACGTTCACGGAGTCGTCCTCTGTGTCCGGCATAGTGTGGAGTATTCTTTGTCATAATAAGTAGTCCTGAGAAGGAAGCAAGGGAGAAAATGGAAAAAGAGCAGAAGCTGCTGAAAAAGACACTCCCGGACGCTTCAGCGCGGCATACGCACTGTTGCAGATGCGGAAAAGAGCAGAACAAGTTCTCCCATCAGCGCATCCAGTGCCTGTGATGGGGTACGAAGACCTGTTTTCACAGACAGTTCGGCTGTATGAAGAATATCCCAGAGTCTTACCAGTCCGGACAGTCCGAGTTTGGCTGCAGATTGCTTTTTGACAGCAAGACTTCCTGGCGCCATGCGTACAGGTTCACCCATCCTGATCTGCCAGAGCTGTCTGGCCTCTCGTTGCAGCATGGTCAGAATATAAAAGAGAGGGTCTTCCCCGTTGCGCTGTTCTTCAAGAACCTTTTTCCACGCATCAGCCGTCCTGCCGGACTGCAATTCATTCAGAAAGGTAAAGATATTGAAGGAAACGGAACTTTCAAGCTCAACAGCCTCCGGAGCAAGAGGTTCGCCGGAGGCGAGCATGGAGAGCTTGGAAAGCTCGGTATCGATGGCTGCAGCATCAGGTGGCAACTGCTGACAAAGTTTCTCCAGCGTTCCCTGGGCCAGCTGCAATCTCTTTTCTCTGGCCACGGTCTGCACATAGCGGCGCAATGAGCGAGGATCAAGCCCTGGCGAACGCCATACCCACCCTCTGTTGTCTGCGAACTGAAAGCAGGGTTGTCTGCTGATGGCAGGCGGGAGCTTGGGCTGTCCCTTTTCCCAGGGGCATTCCAGACAGAGAATGGGAAAGATCTGTGAGGACGGATGGGCCAAGACGCCTGAAAGGCGTTTCCAGATATCAGAAGTCAGCCTGTCGGCATTGCGCACGACAATGGCGCGTGGCGTGGCAAAAAGCCCCTGCAGCGTCAGAAGTTCCCAGAATCTGGGCGACAGCTCCTCATCACCCCAGAAAACATGTTTTTCCCAGGCAGCTTCTGTATTGTCCGCAAGCAGCTGCTCAACATGTCGGCGAAGGAGCGTTCCATCAGGACAAAGACAAAAGAAAAAACCGGGACGTTGAGCCATGAAAAAATCATTCCTTATTAGATGCGCCACTCCGGAAACTCTTTCGGAATGGCGCATCTGATAGCTTTGCCTCCGGAAACGGCCTTCGTCAGTCCGGCCCGCAAGAGCCGGACGCATCCTCAGAAACGTTGCTGGAGGCGGTCCATACATCTCCGGATGGCCATAAACAAGACTTCCTGAATGGCACTTTCCTCATTGGAGTTTTCAAAATTGTCGCTGTAGCTGATGGGTCCCGAACGCCATACCTCTGTATTGGTTCTCCCATCATAGACAATCAATTCCATGATGATGGTCGCCGTAAAAAGCTGGCTCTGGCTTTGATATTCTCCATAGCTGCGGACCTGGAAGCTCGGGACTCTGACCGTAAGCGTAAAGTCGGCCTGTCCCTCATCAACCCATATGGCCAGATTCCGGGCATTGATATCATCCCGAATCAGTGACCGAATTTTATATGTCAGCCACGGGTAGAGTGTAGTCTGATCTATCTCCTTGATTTTCAGTGTCTTGTTTCCTGTTCCCAGGACACTGTTCTCGGAGAGGGAACCTTCCTGACCACGCCAGACATAGCCGCATCCACCAAGCGTCACAAGCAGCATGACGCCAAGCAGAAGCATCGTCAGGCGAGACCCTAGTGTCTTAACATCATGCTGCAGGACCTGCATCTCAGTTTGCCACCACGTTGACCAGTTTGCCGGGAATGACCACGACCTTACGCACGGTCAGTCCCTGAAGATGACGGGCAATATTGGGTTCGGCCAGGGCTGCCTGTTCAATGCTCTCTCTGTCGGCAGAAGCAGGAATTTCAATTTTGCCACGCAGTTTGCCATTGATCTGAATGACAATGGTGAGCATATCCCGCTTGAGAGCCTCCTCCGACCATACAGGCCACGGTTCCTTCCCGATGGAAGAAGTATGGCCAAGGATCTGCCACAGTTCCTCACACAGATGAGGCGTCATGGGGGAGAGCAGGGTCAGCACGGTTGCCACCGCAGAGGAAAGAACCGCACGCCCATTTTCGGTCCGGGCAAGTTCGTCCTTGCTCTGATAAAGCGTATTCACCAGTTCCATGACGGCAGCAATGGCCGTATTGAACTGGTATTTGTTTCCGATGTCTTCACCGGCCTTTTTGACGGTAGCGTGTTCCTTGAGGCGCACTTCGCGAGCCAGAGGCGTATCTGCCTGGTTTTCTGTAGAGGAACAGGCCGTTACCGCAGAAAGGTGCTCCCGTTCTTCGGAGAAAAGCCGCCAGACACGGTTCAGGAAACGGTGGGCACCTTCGATACCAGCATCGCTCCAGTCGAAGTCGCGTTCCGGCGGAGCTGCAAAAAGGCAGAACAGACGAACAGTATCTGCACCATATTTTGCAATCATTTCAGTAGGGTCAACGATATTTCCCTTTGACTTCGACATCTTGCTGCCGTCTTTCAGCACCATTCCCTGGGTCAGCAGATTGGTGAAGGGCTCGTCGATATCGGAGGGAAGGTACCCCAGATCCCGAAGAACCTTGGTAAAGAAACGCGCATAGAGAAGGTGAAGGATAGCGTGCTCCACGCCCCCGATATACTGGTCCACCGACATCCAGTAACGCAGAGCCTCCATATTGAAGGGAGCTTCCGAGTTATGGGCGTCAGTGTAGCGGGCAAAATACCATGACGATTCCACGAAGGTATCCATGGTATCCGTTTCACGTCTGGCAGGTCCTCCGCATTTGGGACAGGTGCACTGCACAAATTCTGGCGTATGCGGCAGAGGAGATTTGCCATCATCATGCGTCTTGACATCCAGAGGCAAGACGACAGGCAGCTGTTCTTCAGGAACGGGAACCATTCCACAATGTTCGCAGTACACGACAGGAATGGGGGCACCCCAGTATCTTTGCCGGGAAATATTCCAGTCACGCAGGCGCCAGTTGGTTGTCCGCCTGCCTTTTCCCGTCTTTTCGAGTGCATCGGCAATGCGCTGCTTGGCCTCTTCATTGGGCAGACCGGTAAATTCTCCCGAATTGACCAGCTTGCCGGGGTCCGTCCAGGCTTCCGTCATGGTTTCGGGATCAAGCGGAGGCAAGTCATCAGGCTGAATGACGACAATGCGCGGAATGCCGTACTTTTTGGAGAATTCAAAGTCACGCTGATCGTGGGCCGGAACGGCCATGACAGCGCCCGTCCCGTAACCGGCAAGGACAAAATTGCCGAGCCAGATGGGCACCTGCTTGCCGGTGAAGGGGTTGATGCAGTAGGCCCCCGTAAAGACACCTTCCTTTTCCAGAGATTCCGACTGGCGATCAATGCGGTCCATATTCCGGATACGCTCAATGAAGGCTCTGGCTTCGGCTTCAACAGCCTTTCCCCGAATAAGCGAATCAACCAGAGGATGTTCCGGGGCGAGTGTCATGAACGTAACCCCGAACACCGTATCCGGACGAGTCGTGAACACGGTAATGCTGTCGTCCCTTCCTTCCAGCGGGAAGCGGATTTCAGCACCGACGGACTTGCCGATCCAGTTGCGCTGCATGCTGATGACCCGGTCAGGCCAGCCGGCTTCAAGCTTGGAAAGATCAGCCAGCAATTCTTCGGCATAATCCGTAATTTTCAGGAACCATTGGGTCAGTTCCTTCTGTTCTACCGGGGTATCGCACCGCCAGCACAATCCATCGACCACCTGTTCGTTGGCCAGAACCGTGTTGCAGTGCGGGCACCAGTTCTGCGGTGCCTTCTTTCGATAGACAAGTCCCTTTTCCAGCCAGCGCAGGAAGAAAAGCTGTTCCCAACGATAATAGGACTCATCACAGGTAGCGACTTCCCGATCCCAGTCATAGGAGTACCCCAGACGCTTCAGCTGAGACCGCATGTTGTCAATGTTGGAATGAGTCCAGACGCTGGGATGAATATTATGCTTGATGGCCGCATTTTCGGCAGGCAGACCAAAAGCATCCCACCCCATGGGATGAAGAACATTATACCCCTGCATACGCTTGAAACGGGCAACCACGTCGCCTATGGAATAGTTGCGAACATGTCCCATATGGAGATTCCCTGAAGGATAGGGAAACATCTCAAGGACATAGTACTTTTCTTTCGTCTTATCGATATGCGCGGCATAGGTTTTTTCTGTTTCCCACAGATGTTGCCATTTTTTTTCAATGCTATCGGGTTGATAGCGCATTGACTTGGTCATAACGGATCCTTCTCTTCCCTGATGATGGAGTGATTGCCGAAAAAGGTCTAGGCGTTGGCCTCGGTGGAAAGGGTTCCTGCTTCCAGGGCCTTGGCTGCTGCATCCAGAACACCATTGATAAAGCTTTTTGCCTTGGCGTCGCCGAAACGTGCGGAAAGTTCCAGTGCCTCGTTGATGGTCACCTTTGGGGGCACATCCGGACGAAACAGCATTTCATAAAGAGCCATGCGAAGGAGCGTCAATTCTATTTTCCCCAGGCGATCGACCCGCCAGTTCTGGGAAAAACGTTCAATCGTCCGGTCCAGAACAGTCACATGGTTCCATACGCCGCTCACAAGATCCCAGGCAAAGCCATAGGGCATGTCTTTCCCCTCCAGGTCAGCTTCGTCAGTCTGGACAGGTTCCTCAACTTCAACGGGATGATCCATGTCTGCATCGGAGGGGTCGGGCATGTCCGTGAAGGCGGAGAGCACATCGCCAAAGCTCGTTTTGGGTGAAAATTGAAGACTGTAGAGAACCTGAAATGCCTTGGAACGGGCTGCACGACGGGCATGGGGTCTGTTTTTGGACATGAAATAGCCTCTGCTGGAACAAAATGGTCTTGGGAATTTCAGGGGGCTGCAAAAGGGAAAAAGTTACTGCGGGAGACCTTCTGGAAAGGCTCTCCCGCAGTGAAAGGACAGCAGGCTACAGCTGATTGAGAACGCGGACGGTTTCAAGAACGGCTGCCGCAGCCTC
>CAMLXE010000054.1 GCA_946490455.1 uncultured Desulfovibrio sp.
AGCCGAAAGTCGTCTGTACAGGGGAGGATACTTCGCCCGGTTTCAGGGCTGCGGTGGCAGCAGAGAAGGGGGCCACCATCTGGTTTGCAGTGAACCAGCCCAGATCTCCTCCCTGAGCGGCGCTTCCATCCTGGGAATATTCTTTGGCCAGTTCTGCAAAATCTTCACCGGCCCGGATTCGCTTTTCAATTTCCTGAATTTGATTTTTGGCCTTGTCCTGAATTTCAGCTGGAGCCTTTTCATCTGCCAGAATCAGGATATGACGAGCATGGTACTGTTCAGGATAGCTGTACTGCTCAGGATGCTTATCATAGTAGGCCTTGATCTGGTCTTCGGTGACAGAGGCAGGATCAGCAATTGTCCCGGCGCCTATGAGGAGATACTCCACGTCGGCCTGAGGCGGAACGCTGAATTGAGTCTGGTTGGCATCGTAGTATGCCTGTATCTCTTCGGGGGTAACATTGACGTTGGCAGCGTAGTCATCCAGCGGGAAGAGCGCGTATTCGACAATACGGCGTTCACCTTCGTACAGATACAGGTTATGCAGTTCCGTTTCATTCACATAGGCTCCGGCAGTGATTTCACTCCGCAGCTTGTCAATGAGCAGTCCATTGCGGACGCGGGCTTCAAAGTTGCCAGGTGTATCTCTCTGAGCCTTGATGATTTCAAGATACTTGTCCGGATCGAATTTGCCTTCGGCATTCTGGAAGACAGGATAGCTTTCAATAACCTGACGGAGTTCGACAGGCGTTACCGTTATGCCAACCCTTTCAGCTTCCTGCAAAAGAAGAGATTCGAGAATCATGCTGTCCATAAGCTGGCGGCGCAGGCCGAGCTTCTTGAGGGCTGCAGCATCAAGATCCGGACGCTGTTCACGCACGGAGCGCTCAAACTGTTCGTACCGGCCCTGAAAGTCCTGAATGGTAATGGGCTCTCCATTCACAGTAAGGATCACCGTAGAGGGGCCGCCAGTAAAACTGCCGACGCCCCAGAAGACGAATACGATAATAATGATGGCAAAAGCCACTTTTACGCCCCAAGATTGGGCATTGGCACGAATGACATCAAGCATGTCGGCTCCAGATCAGGGTTGTTTATGAGAGTTGTCCTACATTTTTTCTTTTACGCTGTTGAGCAGACCCCCGGCAAGGACAATATCAAGTTCACCTGCTGAAAGATCATTTTTCACCTCAATGGGTTCGGAACCATTGAGCTGGATGCTCATGCTACCGCCAGGGCGGAGGTCACACAGCGGAATTTCGAGATGTGCGCCCTGCGATACCTTGTCATAATCTTCCTTGTTGACAAACGTCAGGGGCAAGATGCCGAAGTTGATCAGATTGGCACGGTGAATACGGGCCATTGACTTGGCCAGAACTGCCCGAATGCCAAGATGACGGGGAGCAAGCGCTGCATGTTCGCGGCTTGAACCCTGTCCGTAGTTTTCACCTGCAACAATCACTCCGTTTCCACCTCGGGCCGACAGTTCACGGGCTCGTTTGACAAAGTTTTCATCTACCCGGGTGAGAACATGTTCGGCAATGGCCGGAATATTGGAACGCAAGGCGAGTATTTCGGCTCCGGCAGGCATGATGTGGTCTGTCGTGATGTTGTCGTCCACCCGAATGACCACTTCAGTGGGAAGGGTTTTCCCGGAAGCATCCAGCCGTGGGAATTTTTCAAGGGCTACGATATTGGGCCCACGAAGAATTTCTACAGAAGAGCCATCTTCGGGCGGGAAGACAAAAAGGTGTCGAATGGAAGGAGCCACAGCGGGCAGTTCCGGTCTGCGTGGCGGTGTTCCCCACGATGCCGGGTCGGTAAATTTGCCGTCCAGAGCCGCATGGGCAGCTGTCAGAGGGCTGACCAGAAAGACGCTGGCATCCTTTGTTCCACTGCGGCCTTCAAAGTTGCGGTTGAAGGTCCGGACACTGACGCCCTTGCTGACTGGAGCTCCGCCGGAACCAATGCAGGGACCACAGGCGCATTCGAGCAACCGAACTCCGGAAGCAAGCAGCGGCTCAATCAGACCGTCATTGGCAAGCATGGTCAGCACCTGCTTGGAACCGGGAGAAAGCAGTGTATCCGTGGCAGGATTGACGCGGTGTCCTTTCAGAATCTGACAGACCTGCCACAGGTCCGCATAGGAGGAGTTGGTACAGGAACCGATACAGACCTGATCTACGGAGAGTCCTTCCAGTTCAGCGACAGGAACGACCTGATCAGGCATATGGGGTTTGGCAGCCAGAGGAACAAGCGTGGAGAGATCAATCTGAACTTCTTCGTCATAGGTCGCATCGGCGTCAGGACCAAGTTCCTTCCAGTCTTCTTCCCGGCCCATGCTCTTCAGGAAGGCACGAGTAACCGAATCACTGGGGAACAGGGTGCCTGTGGCTCCCAGTTCAGCCCCCATGTTCGCAATGGTCGCTCTATCCGGAACAGAGAGGGTGGCAACACCGGGGCCTGCATATTCAAAAATGCAGCCAACGCCGCCCTTGACTGTGCGGATGCGCAGGAGCTCGAGGATGATATCCTTGGCAGAAGCCCAGCCTGTGAGGGCTCCTGTCAGAAAGACACGGACAATTTTTGGCATGGGAATACAGTAGGGTTCCCCGGCCATGGCCAGAGCTACAGAGAGACCACCAGCGCCCATGGCCAGCGAGCCAAGACCACCAGCGGTTGGGGTATGGCTGTCTGAGCCAACCAGTGTGGCACCGGGTTTGGCAAAGTTTTCAAGATGCAGCTGATGACAGATTCCTGTACCGGCAGGAGAGAAGACGCCACCAAAACGGGCTGCAGTTGTTCTCAGAAAACGGTGGTCATCCGGATTGCGGAAATTCATCTGCAGGGTATTGTGATCTACATAGCTGACAGAAACATCTGTTTTCACATGAGGAATACCCAGTGCTTCAAACTGAAGCCAGGCCAGCGTGCCTGTAGCGTCCTGAGTCAGTGTCTGATCAATATGCAGGCCGATTTCACTTCCGGGCGTCATGGTGCCGGAAACAAGGTGACTGGAAATGATTTTTTGTGCGAGATTCATGGTAGCTCTTCCCGGCTGGATGGAATGGTCATTGATAACTATGGTAAGACCTGCTGGTGTCTCGGATCTGGAGTCATGGAGACACAGCTTTGGACAAGCAAAATATTTTATCCGGATGCGGAATGTAAGGCAAGAGCAAGATAGGTGCTTTTCAGGCAGAAAACGGCAGAGACCTCATTGGTGTAAATGGATGCTCCATTCAGAGGAGGATTTTTTTTCTTGCCATGAGGGGGAGGCGGATACTGGCCTTCAGAATTTCATAAAAGCAGGCCCCATGTATCCCTTGGCCCAGTTCAGTGAGAAGAACATCGACAAGGTGTTTTCTGAAGGGCTTGGCATACAGTGTGGCAACACAGGTCCGAGGCAGTATCTCTCGGATACGTTTTCCCGTGTTGCCCGGATCCACGAGATCGTCAATGGCGAGGAGGCCATTTCCGTTTCTTTCGATACCGTTTGGAATTTGCTCATGCGCACACTTTTTTCGGTTCTGATATACAGAGATGCAGATGGCATCGGATCATGCGGATATCAAATTTGCGTGCAATGCTGGCTGCGGGAATAAGTCCTCCGCGTGCACACGGACAAAGCCTTGGGAAGGTCCTTTTCCAGCAGAGGACGGGAAAGGCCTCTGATTTCACGGTGCAGCTGGTCCCAGGTCACGGGGAAAGCTTTGTATGGCGATCGGTGCTTATCGCGGTTCCATACGCCATGCATTTGAGCCTGAACCTGAAAAGGCGAGAATATCCTTTTCCGTTATGGCAATGATGCAAAGGCCATGCTTATCAGCAAGGGCAACAGCCTGTTCCCGGTCAAAGAAAAGTGTTTTTCCTGCTTCTACAGCAAGACAGCTGTAGCCATATTCGATCAGAAGACGGATTGTAGCCAGACCTATGGCTGGGAGGTCCACACGATCATCCTGTCCCGGTTTGAACCGTTTCAGAGCTACGCAGCCGGTACCACCCAGTTCGCCTCCCCGGCGCAATGTTGCGTCGGTACCTTCAAGACATTCCACAGCAATGACCATGCCTTGTTTGACCACCATGCTTTGGCCAATATCAAAGCTCCCAATCGCTTCGGCAATGGGCCAGCCCCAGGCAATATCTGTCTGTTCTTCTGGTGTAGGGGGGCGGCGGGTGAGTACACCTTCCGGGCAGGTAAGTTCTGATGAAAAGGTGGCAGCCTGTACCAGGCTGAATCCTTCGCGTTCCAGTTCTCCCATGATTGCCCGCAACAGTGCATCGTCCCCCTTGCCGCGCAGAGAAAAAAGAATACGGGCTGCGCGGAGATCCGGGCGGAGATCCAACGCCTTGGGCTTGCTGATCGCTCCGGCCATGCACAGTCGATGAACGCCATGTGTTCGGAAAAAGGAGATCAGTTTTTCAAACTGACCAAGATGGAGCATGACAAAGGCATCCGCAACCTCTGCAAGTGCGGGATCGGTGTGCCCCTGAAAGCCGCAGATGATCACCCCGTATCCAGAGGCACGGGCATTTTGGGCCACAAGACGCGGGAATTGCCCGCTGCCGGCAATGATACCAATATATTCGTTCATCATTAGTACCCGTTACCATATATTGCCAATAAACAAAAGCGCAGCCTGTACGTCGTGGACTGGTATTGTCTGAGGTTGGAACAACGGATATGAAACCTGGCAAAAGGGAATGAAATTTTGAAAAGAAGATGTTCCTGTATGTTTCAGCTCGATGTGTGGGTTGAAATTTTATGGGTGTCGAACCGTACGAAACCTTGGTGACCGGATATTTGAGGAAAGGCAATGAGGCTCCATTTCGATCCATCACTGGCAGAAAACTATTCCTCTGTGTCGCAAAAGATACGGGTAATGAGCGAGGCGTGGGTCGCAGGCAACGGCTACTGCGTGTACTGCGGAAGCCGTCTTGTCCATTTCAAAAACAATAAACCTGTAGGAGATTTCTATTGCAGTTCTTGTAAGGCTGAGTTCGAGCTGAAATGCCACAGGGAAAAACTGAATGAGCGGATTCAGGGTGGGGCATATGATGCCATGGTAAGCAAAATAGAAAGTGGAACTGTACCCAATCTCTTATGTATTGCTTATGATACAAAAGACTATAGTGTTAAAAATTTTGTTGCAATTCCAGGCTATTTCTTTTCAAAAACGCTTGTCTTAAAGAGAAAGCCCCTTAAAGAAACAGCCAGAAGAGCAGGATGGACAGGATGTATTCTGGATATATCCTCAATTCCATCCGATGGAAAGGTTTATATCGTAAAAGATAAAGCAGTTATTGATAAAAACTCTGTTATCGGCAGCTTTATGAAAACGCTCTTTGTCGGGAGCATGGATGAAAATACTAAAGGATGGGCGTGTGATATTCTGAAATGTATCGAATTTATGGGCAAGAATATATTTAGTCTTGATGATATATATGGCTTTGAACAGTTGTTGCAATCAAGGCACCCCAGGAACAGTGCCATACGGGCAAAAATACGGCAGCAGCTTCAGATGTTGAGAGATAAAAACTACTTGGTCTTTTTGGGGAATGGCATGTACAGACTGAGATGATGTGAACAGGAACTGCTGATAGGTCCCATGATGATTGGAGTATGAATTTCCTTTCTGGTGGGAAAAGTCCCCTTGCGGGATGGATCTCTTTCAGGCGATCGCAATCTCGGAAGAGATGGGGTGGCTCTCCAGAGCCATGTGGAAACTGGTGGCGGACATAAAAAAGGGGAGGATCAAAAGATCCTCCCTAAAAATGGTCGGAGCGACTGGATTCGAACCAGCGACCCCCTGGTCCCAAACCAGGTGCGCTACCAAACTGCGCCACGCTCCGTATTAGGCTGTTTGCTTACGCGTTTCGATGAAACGCGTAGAAATTACGGCAAATCAGCTTATTTCGCAATAACGCGGAAGTCATCACGACGGTTCTTCGCCCAAACAGCAGGACCGGTACCTTCAACAGCAGGACGTTCCTTACCGAAGCTGATCATTTCGAGCTGGTCGGGGTTAACGCCGAGCATAACGAGATATTCGTATGCGGCGCGAGCACGACGTTCACCAAGGGCGAGGTTGTATTCCTGAGTACCACGGGCGTCGCAGTTACCTTCGATGCGGACGCGGATGCTGGGATAGGCCTTCATGATTTCAGCCTTCTGGCGCAGCATGTCACGGTATTCACCCTTGATGTCGAACTTGTCGAAATCAAAGTAAACGATACCATCGGTAATGGTCTGAGCAGCGCGTTCGATGGCAGCGTTGTCGGTGGTATCGGCAACTTCAACAGGGGCCTGGTCGCTGGCAGCCTGCTTCTTGGCACAACCAAAACCAGCACCCAGAGCAACAACAAGAGCCAACACGAGAGTCAAGCGTTTGAACGTGTTCATTTTTTTCCTCCTGCAACGATATTTGCCTATCGCACAGAAAAACGGTTGATAAAATTCCTTCTTCCTTGCGTACACATCCCATACGCAAGTCGAGAAGGTTAGTCCCCGTGCATGGGATTGTCAAGCATAAGAGTGTGCCTTTCATATATTTCATTTTTGGCACGACTCACTGGCACATATTCGCGCGGGCTATCCTAGCGAGGGATGGCACCCCAGCGAGGGAATGAGGCATCTCCGCTACCCGTGGGAACCTTTTTGGCATCTCCTCCATGTCGAGTGATCAGATAAATCTGATTCTGGCCGCTGCGGTTGGAAGTGAAGGCAAGGAAATAGCTGTCAGGGGCAAAGGACGGCAGTACGTCATTACCGGGACCGAAGGTTACCTGACGTTCTGTTCCCGTCAGCAGATCCTGAACGAAAATACGGTTTCCCGAGTCGGTAAGACGAGAAAACGCAACAAGTGTACCATCAGGACTCATGCTTGGTTCAGAATTGTAGGAACCCTGCTTGGACACTCTGGTCACTGTGCCCGAGGCCATATCCTTCATAAATATCTGAGGCCCTCCCAGTCTGCTGGAGCAAAAGGCCATCTTGGTTCCTTTGGCATCAAAGGACGGTGAAACATCAATGGCGCCACTTGCTTCCAGGGCCCGTTCCTTCTGGAAGGCATGATTCAGAAGGAAAATATCCGGGTACTTGCCTGTGGAGAGGCTCACGGCGACCTTGTTGTCAGGCGTGAAGACAGGTCCGATAACTGTATTGCCGGGGAAGCGAATACGCTGAACCCGGTTGGTCAGCCGATCCCACACTCCAAGAGCATGGCTCTTTTCATCCATATGACTAAACACGACAAAGCGACCGTCAAGAGACCAGGATGGAGACATGGCCGTTCCGGGAATGTCGGTAATCTTGCGCAGCCCTTTGCCGGTCGGCTTGACCAGCCAGACGTCACGCTTATACCGGCCATTACCGGATTTTACGAAGGCAAGTGTGGACAGGAAGAAATCCCCATGTCCGGTGAGCGCTTTCATGAGATCGGCGCAGAAACGATCCGCCACATCCTGAACTTCATCCTTGACTACGCCACTGTAGGCATTGCCGAAGACAAACTGTCCCGAATAGGTTTCGTACAGACGCAGTTCCACGGTAGAGCCCGAACCGTCGCCACGTGGCCAGCCTGCCGTGATGACCATATCGGCACCGGCAAGCTGAAAACGCTTGAAATCGACATTCGGAGGCTGATAGCCGGGCAGTACCGGTCCCCCAAGAATGGCCTTGGGATCGGTCAGGCGCATGAAGGGCAGGAAATTCAGATTGTCTCGAATGGCCTGATCCAGCTGTGCGCCAAGTCCCGTTGCCGGGGTATTGGGTCCTGTCAGAGGAGTGGCCATCGCCATATTTACAATATTCTGGCCTGGACCATAGATATCAACCTGCATGGCAGCCTGTCCCGTACCTGTCGTGCAGAAAAGCAGCAATCCAAACAGAAGAAAAATTCTACAAGTAAATTGAAATGCTTTCATGACCATTGTTTGATATTCTGTCGTAAAAACAGGTTGTTTTGGAAAATCGTGAATCCATCGCGTGACAGGGGCATACCCTAAATCAATTCCCCTTGAGGGTAAAGAGGAGACGTACGTTCTGGGTCGGGCTGCCTGCCGGAGGAACAGGAATGACGCCTTCCTTGGTGACGCTTGCGATAACCGCATTATCCAGATCCGCACGGCCTGAAGATTTCAGGACAGAAAATTCTTCCAGCGTTCCTGAAGGATTGATACGTAATGCCAGCTCTACCGTAAATTCACCCTGTACTCCCTGGGGAATCTGAATGTAGGGATGGGCCCGGTACATGATTTCCTCGGCATAGCTGCGCTGTGGTGATGCAGAAGCCGGCTGTGCCGAAGTACCGAAGGCTGCCGGACTCGTAGCAAGCGTCACAAAGACCTGTGTGACGGCCCCATAGGGCGGCGCGTCAAATGCCCCTGCATGGAGAACCGCCTGACAGGGGGCATTGTCAAGCTCCGGATCTCCAGAGCCTTTTATCGGTTCGCAGTAGAGCGGACGACCATCGCTTCCAATGCGGATGGAAATTGTAACAATTCCAGATTTTCCGGCTGGAGGCTGCCATACTCCTGCAAGCTTTTCAAGAACCTGTGCCCCGTAACCTCCTGCCGTATCTGCGGCGAGCAGAGGAAGGGTATTGTCAGCAAAGCTTGTTCCGTTCATTCCCAGAATAAGACCCAATCCAGTCAGTACACTGTAGAAGAGTATGCGCATAGGCTTGTCCCGGTGGCTTGATGTTTCGAGTTCCTGTGAAAAGAGACAGGCTGGTATTTGGACAGTCCGTTTCCCACAATTTTCATATGACATGGATTCCTGTCAATGCCGTTTCCCCTTCGGTAAAGGGAAGAATGGCCGTCGATTGAAAGAAAAATCTCAGCCCACGCGAGGAAATTCACAGCTGGAACGTGTCGGTCTCCTTACTCTGTCCTTCTTTCATAAGAGAACCGAACAGGTACGCCTGTTCGGTTCTCCTGATCGCTCTGGTATCT
>CAMLXE010000055.1 GCA_946490455.1 uncultured Desulfovibrio sp.
ACTGCACTGTATTGGTGCAACGACCCTTGATGAATACCGCAAGTATATTGAAAAGGATCCTGCACTGGAACGTCGGTTCCAGACCGTACTGGTGGATGAACCAAGTGTTGAAGACGCCATCTCCATTTTGCGTGGCCTGAAGGAACGTTTTGAAGTCCATCATGGCGTGCGTATCAGTGACTCGGCCATTGTAGAAGCCGTAATGCTTTCTACCCGTTACATCACGGATCGGCAGCTCCCGGATAAGGCCATCGACCTTATCGACGAAGCGGCAGCCATGATCCGGACGGAAATCGATTCACTGCCTTCCGAGCTGGATGAGGCCAAGCGGAAGGTGACCCAGCTTGAAATCGAGCGGGAAGCCTTGCGCAAGGAGACCGATGAAGCGTCACGCGAGCGGCTGGAAAAGCTGGAAAATGAACTGCGTCAGGTTCAGATGACAGAAGCCGAGCTGCGTACCCAGTGGGAATCGGAAAAGGGTTCCATCAACGCGGTGCGTGACCTGAAGGGTGAGATCGAAAAGACCCGTCTTGCCATTGATGAGGCAACTCGTAATGGCGACCTGCAGAAGGCTTCCGAGCTGAAATATTCGAAACTTCCCGAGCTGGAAAAGAAGCTCGCGGAAGCCGGGCAGGGCGATGACGCTCCGCGTCTGCTCAAGCAGGAAGTGCGGCCTGATGACATCGCCGATATTGTCGCTCGCTGGACGGGTATTCCTGTTACCCGACTTATGGAGTCCGAACGGGAAAAGCTGCTCCGCCTGCCTGCCAAGCTGCATGAGCGGGTGATCGGACAGGATGAGGCCGTTCAGGTCGTGTCTGATGCCGTACTGCGTTCACGGGCTGGACTGTCTGATCCTTCACGGCCGCAGGGTTCATTCATCTTCCTTGGACCCACTGGCGTGGGCAAGACGGAATTGTGCAAGGCTCTGGCCGAAGCGCTGTTTGACTCGGAAGACAATATTGTCCGTCTGGACATGAGTGAATACATGGAGAAACACTCCGTGGCCCGTCTCATCGGAGCCCCTCCAGGCTATGTTGGCTATGATGAGGGCGGACAGCTGACGGAGGCTGTGCGGCGCAAACCCTACAGTGTGATCCTGTTCGATGAAATCGAGAAGGCTCATCCGGACGTATTCAATACGCTGCTCCAGCTGCTCGATGACGGGCGCCTGACGGATAGCCAGGGAAGAACCGTGGACTTCCGCAACACCATTGTCATCATGACTTCGAATATCGGAGCTTACCGCATGCTTGAGGGAATCAATCCCGACGGCACGTTTGCCGAAAGTGTGCATGATGACGTGATGAACGATTTGCGGCAGCACTTCAAGCCGGAGTTCCTGAACCGTGTGGACGACATTGTGCTGTTCAAGCCTCTGTTGCCCGAACAGCTTGGTCAGATCGTGGATCTGCAGATAAACCGGCTGCGCAGCAGGCTTGAAGAACGCAAGGTGAGTGTCGAACTGACTGAGGCCGCGCATACGTTCATTGGTGAGGCCGCCTATGATCCTCATTATGGCGCCAGACCGCTCAAGCGGTATATCCAGAGTCATGTGGAAACACCTCTGGCCAGACTGCTTGTGGGTGGTCAGGTACATGATGGAGAACATGTACGCATTGATGCCGATGAAAACGGTCTGAAGTTTGGTGTACAGCGGGAAATGGGTATCTGGCACTGGCTTGAGGTCTGATCCCGTTTCGGCCGTAGTCAGAAAGGAAGGCCGATTGCAGAAATGAAGCCATGTCCGGCAGGAAAGTCGGACTGGCTTTGAAAAAACGCTCCTGAAAAGCAGCCCTCCGGAAAACTGTTCCGGAGGGCTTTTTTTGTGGCTGATCAGGATCATTTTCTGCCGCGAACGGCCTTTTGCTGGTCAAGACTGGCAATGGGAAACGCTCACTCCCCGACTCTTCAGTTCATCGAGAAGTTTTTGGGCCAGTCCGGGAACGGCAGCCTGACACGGGGGAGAAAGCTCAAGCCCCATGCTTCGATAATCCTGTGGTTCCATACCGAGAATGACGGCCTCTGGCCGATGGCCGGCAAGTTCACAGTAAAGAAGGGTATCGACAAGATCTGTCTGATGCATGGAATCCTTGAAGCTCAGACTCCTGCGCAGGTCTTCTCCTTCGAGTCTGTACAGACTGCCTGGTTTCTGACTGCCCAGTACGGCATCCAGAACAATAAGCAGGTCACAGTCCATGATGGCATCCATGAGACCGATACCCAGTGTTCCACCGTCCAGCAGGCGGACCGTATCCGGAAATGTTGCATTCTCAAGCAGATAACGGACGGTATGAACACCAATCCCTTCATCCGTAAACAGAATGTTGCCAACGCCCAGTACCAGGATCTTTTGTCTGTCCATTTTCAGAGTCCTTTGGTCAGTTGGGTTCCAGTATTGGAATTGTGCTTTCCTTTGGAAGGATGGTGATGTGGGTAGAGAAAGATTGCCTGATTGTCAATTTTTCTCCAATAAGGCTCCATAGGGTATTTCTCGCCCTGTCAGAATTTTTTTCATGTTTTCCTGATGAAGTGTTCTTTGGTGGTCAGAATGATACCGCTCTATTGTAGTTCAGACAGGTGCGCAGCCGTGCAGTACGAAACTGGAGGCAGAGGTGAATTGACTGTGCTTTGTGCAATCTTCGAAAAAAGATAGCAAAAGAAGCCGTCGTCCAAGTCCTTGCTGCGTTGACAGACTCCTTGTTTTTCCATAGCGTTTTCCAGAAACCATAATCCTGAAGGAGGATTGGATGTGAAGAGTCTTTTTCTATGTACTCTGCTGGCCGGAGGTCTGATGGTGGCTGCGGCTACGGTCGCCGAATCCCGAACATTATATGAAACACGGGAAATTATTGAAAACCCAATTACTATCGATAACGCACAGAGCGAGAAGATGCATGTGCGCTTTCGGCATAAGCAGCATAAGGATCTGGGGTGTCGTACCTGTCATCATGTCATGACGGAAGACAGGCAGGTTTATGTCCCCTGTACCGTATGTCACAACAAGACGGATATTGCTGACCGTTCTGATCACAGCTATTTTCTTGCAATTCATCGTCTGGACAGCACGCATTCCTGTGCAGGCTGCCATGCCAAGATGGCTGCTGACAATCCGAAGCTCAAGGGCTGCCAGTCCTGTCACAAGATCTAACGCTCGTGAGATTCTTCATATGAACCTTTTTTTGACCCCTACCTGACGCATGATACCAGAGGTGCATGGTATGCGCTTTCCGGTTTGCGCTGTTTTGTGTAGCGGTCGATAGGGGTTCCTCTCTCCTCCCTTCATGATTCAAGTTCTCCGTTCGTAAGCCGGAATAATCATTACTTCTTCCCTTGATGCATCAGGTGTTTCGAGGGGTACTCCATGCGACTGGTTTATGCCTTTCGTATAAGAAGGAGACAGGGTATGCGTATTGGAATAGGCCTTGGAAAAAAGGACCCGGTAGAAAGACTGGAACAAAAGGGTATTTCTCGCCGGGATTTTCTTAAATATTGTGGAATGGTTGCAGCTGTAATGGGTATGGGGCCAGGCTTTGCCGATCAGGTTGCGCTGGCTCTGACCATGCCCAGGCGTCCTTCGGTAGTATATCTGCATAACGCAGAATGCACAGGATGTTCGGAAGCGCTGCTGCGTACCGGTCAGCCCTTCATCGATGAGCTGATCCTGGATACCATTTCTCTGGATTATCATGAAACCATCATGGCCGCCGCCGGGCATGCTGCTGAAGCGGCTCTGGAAAAGGCCATTTCTTCGCCGGAAGGGTTTATCTGTGTGGTTGAGGGAGCAATTCCCACGGCAGACAATGGCCAGTATGGGTATATTGGGGGCCGGACCATGTATGAAATCTGCAGTCAGGTCCTGCCAAAGGCAAAGGCCGTTGTTGCCTACGGAACCTGTTCTGCCTATGGCGGCATTCAGGCGGCAAAGCCGAATCCTACCGGAGCAAAGGGAATTAATGATTGCTTTGGAGACATGGGAATCAAGGCAATCAACATTCCCGGGTGCCCTCCGAATCCGCTGAATCTTGTAGGAACGCTGGTGGCGTTTCTGCGTGGAGATCCCATTGATCTGGATCGCCGTGGGCGTCCCCGCATGTTCTTTGGAACTACGGTTCATGAACAGTGTGAGCGGCGTCCCCATTTTGATGCCGGTGAATTTGCCCCTTCCTTTGCTTCTGAAGAAGCAAGGAAGGGATGGTGCCTCTACAAGCTCGGCTGCAAGGGACCTCTTACGATGAATAATTGCCCCAAGGTTCGTTTCAATCAGACAAACTGGCCTGTTGGGGCAGGACATCCCTGCATCGGTTGCAGTGAGCCCGATTTCTGGGAAAAGATGACACCTTTCTATGAAAATTAGAGGTTGAACCATGAGTGAAATGAAACAGACTCCCCAGAGCAGCTTCACCGGGCCCATTGTCATTGACCCGCTGACCCGTATTGAAGGGCATCTGCGCATAGAAGTGGAAGTGGAAAATGGTCGTGTCAGGGATGCGCGCAGCGTAGCTACCCTGTATCGTGGACTCGAACAGATTCTTATCGGTCGTGATCCGCGTGATGTGCAGCATTTTACACAGCGGACCTGTGGCGTATGCACCTATACCCATGCCCTGGCTTCCACCAGAGCCCTTGAAGATGCCATTGGTGTGCCGATTCCCGTTAATGCTACCCATATCCGGAATCTCGTTCTTGGGATGCTCTATATGCACGACCATATTGTGCATTTCTATCATCTCCATGCACTTGATTTTGTGGATGTCACTTCGGCGCTTGCGGCCGATCCCGTCAGGGCAGCCAGTCTGGCTGCATCCATCTCCGAACGGCCCGTTACCGCGGATGAACTCAGAGCCGTGCAAGCAAAGCTGAAAAGCTTTGTGGAAAGCGGTCAGCTTGGTCCCTTCACCAATGCCTGTTTCCTCGGTGGACATCCTGCCTACTATCTGGAACCGGAAGCCAATCTTGTGGCAACGGCACATTATCTTGAGGCCTTGCGACTTCAGGTCAAGGCTGCACGGGCCATGGCCGTGTTCGGAGCCAAGAATCCGCATACGCAGTTCCTCGTGGCGGGTGGTGTCACCTGTTATGATGGATTGACACCGGAGCGGATTCAGGAATTTGAAGGCCTGTACAGGGAAGTCCGAGATTTTGTGAATCAGGTCTATATTCCGGATCTGCTGCTTGTGGCGGGTGCCTACAAGGACTGGACGAAGATTGGCGGTACCCACAATTTCATGACCTTTGGCGAATTCCCCGGCGATGAAAGGAAACTGGAAACTCGTTGGCTGAAGCCTGGTGTTCTGTACAATCGTGATCTTTCCAGTCTCCATCCCTTTGATCCCACAAAGATCGAGGAACATGTCCGGCACAGCTGGTATGAAGGTGAGGAAGCACGCGCACCCTATCAGGGAGAAACGCGTCCCCGCTTTACCTATATGGGTGACAAGGATCGCTATTCATGGATGAAGGCGCCTCGTTACGATGGTCATGCCATGGAAACTGGGCCTCTTGCTCAGGTTCTTGTTGCTTACGCGCAGGAAAATCCCGATGTGGTGCCCCTTGTGGATTCTGTACTGAAAAGCCTGTCCATAACACCGGCTGACCTGTTCTCCACTCTGGGTCGTACAGCCGCCCGCGGTATAGAAGCTGCTCTTGCTGCCAAACAGGTTGGCGTCTGGCTTGAAGCCTTCAAGGAAAATGTACAGTCCGGTGATCGCAAGATTGTTGAAGACTGCACTGTCCCGGAAAAGGGAGAAGGTGTCGGTTTTGTAACCGCGCCTCGTGGAGGACTCTCCCACTGGCTGGTCATAGAGAACAGAAAGGTCGCTAATTTCCAGCTGGTTGTTCCTTCCACATGGAACCTTGGGCCTCGGTGTGCCAAGGGAATCATGAGTGCCGTTGAAGAGGCTCTGGTAGGAACACCGGTGGCTGATCCTGAACGGCCTGTGGAAATCCTGCGTACCGTGCACTCCTTTGACCCGTGCATTGCCTGTGGTGTGCATGTTATCGACAGCAGAACCAACAGGGTTCAAGAGTTCCGTATCCTGTAACAGTTTCTTTTCATAACCGGTTCTGATGCGTTTGGGGCCGCATGCGGGGTAATCCGTATGCGGCCTGTCCTTTCTGTTATGGTGGAGAAACTGGGGAATATTCTGGAAGCGCGGAGGGAAAGTATGGCGCCAGCCTAGGTTAGGCAGAGCTCGTGTTATCAGTATGTATTTTGTGATGACAGCGGTTGCGAAGAGCTTTTTGTGGTTTTTATTCCCGGCGCAGAGTCAGCAGCACAACGGCAAGCAGGACCAGTGCACAGCCGGCCCAGCCTATTGGCAGGAACATTTCATTCCAGAAAAGCCAGGCAAGAAACGTTCCGAGTACCGGTTCCAGATTGCTGATAATGGCTGCCCTGACCGGAGAAATCAGCCTTAGTGACAGGCCATAGGTAAAGTAGGCTCCGTATGTGGTCAGTGTCCCGAGGGCAAGAAGGACAAGCCAGACAGAAAGAGGCTTGTTTTCCGCAAAGCTGGTAAACGGCAAGAGAACGGCGGCTGCCGGAAGAAAGGTTGCCGCAAACAGCATGGCTGTGGAGTAGCGATCCTTCCACCAGACAAAGAAGGGGTATTGAAGGGCGTAGGTGAAGCCGGAGAGAAGACCGCAGGCAAGTCCCAGAAACGATGTCGGTCCGCCAAGACTGCCACCGGACAGACAGACAAGAGCCGTACCTGCCATGGCAAGAACAAGTGCGAGAAGCTGTCCGCGCGAAATGTGTTCCTTGAACAGCAGACGTGAAAAGATTGCGACCCAGGCCGGCGCCGTGTTCATGAGTATGACGGCCAGAGCTGCACCGCTTCGTTCTATGGCCAGTTGCAGCGAGAGGAAGAAGGAGGCAACACCAAATATGCCAAAAAGGATAAAGCAGCTGCCATCATGCCAGTTTGTACGGCATTCTCCGCGCAATGAGGCGTGCAGAAGAAAGCACAGCCCCCCAAGAGCCAGTCTCCAGAAGGCCACCTCTCCGGGCTGGATGCCGGCTTCAAAACAGGCTCGGGAAAGAGGGCCTATGACAGACCATAAGACGGCTGCCGCGACAGCAAGTGCGTAACCTCGCCACCTGGCTCCGTCCTGACCGGCAAAATCAGGAAGATGACTCATGCTGTACCATCAACAGTAAACATGGAAAAATGGCTGGGGGCTATGAGCGTTGAGAAGCGGTTCTGCGCACAGAGAAGAGCCTGATTGAACTTTTCGGATGAGGAGAAGGAATAGATAACGGTGAGGACATGTCTGGTTCTGTCAGTAATCATCCCTCTGGTTGAGTCGCTTGTGGGGCTTCCGAAGGCTCCATGCTCATCTGCAAGCAGGGGCATTCTGTGCAGATTGATATCGGATTTGCCGATACCTGCGTACACTTCTCCTTCTGTACCGAGACGGAAGATGACATTGGGTCCAATCATATCCAGATCGTAGGACCCAAGGGAAAATCCGGTTTCCAGGGATACGAGATTGTTGGTGTCAACAACGCTGTTGATATGATAGAGATCCTTGTTCTGGCGGATTCTGCGGTACAGTGCTTCGGATGATATCCGGAACCTTCCGGGATCCTTGCCAAAAGCCTTATAGGCAGCTCTGGCTTCACCGAGATTGGGCATGTCGGCAAGTGGAGTCTTTTCCAACGTGGTACGAAGAGCAGGAAGAAGGAGGTTTGTCTGTTCCCAGACTTCAGCACAGTCCGGTTTGACCTGCGCTTCATAGACAAGGCAGCCCAGCCGGGTTTCTGGCCATAACTTCGCAAGTTCTGAACTGATGTTCAGCGTTGGAATATTCATTGTACTTTTCTCCGTTGTCATCAGAATGTTCTGTACCGAATTCCTGTGAATTGTCTGCCGCAATGCAGAATTCGTCAAGCCATTCGGAAAGGGACTTGCAGGCTGGAGCCAAAAGCAGATATCTTCTCCAGAAGTACCCGTATTGAAAGAGACGGCAGCCTTTGCTATGTCCATACGCTGCATAAGCTGTCTCTGGCGGGGCGATTATGGTGTCAAGCTGTGGGATATTGCTGTTGAAAAACGCCAGATGTCTTTCGGCATACGTTGGATAATCGGTTCTGGATCATATCCGAATTCCGGTATGCGCTGTAAGCTGACGGAATTCACATTGCTGAGGAGGAAAGATGGAACATTCTGCTGTAAACCTGACTGACAGGGTAGCAATCGTTACTGGGGGCAGTAAGGGGCTTGGGGAGGCCATGGCTCTTGGACTTGCCCGTCATGGTGCCACCGTCGTTGTTGTCAGCCGTCATATTGAAGAAAGCAGGCGTGTTGCAGAAGAGATACTGCAAATGGGAAACAGGTCTCTGGCTCTTTCCTGCGATGTGACCAATGCGAATGATGTTGATCGGATGGTTTCAGATGTCGTGAAGGCTTTGGGGCATATTGATATCCTCGTCAACAATGCCGGGGTTAATGTCCGTAATCCTGCTCTGGAAATTCGTGAGGAAGATTGGGATACGGTGCTGACCACCAACCTGAAGGGCGTGTTTCTGGTGGCACAGCGCGTGGGACAGGAGATGGTCAGGTGCGGACACGGCAAGATCATCAATACAGCTTCCATGTTTGGGCTTGTGGGAGCTCCCATGCTGGCCCCCTATTGTGCCAGCAAGGGGGGCGTTATTCAGCTGACAAGAACCCTGGCTCTGGAGTGGTCGAAACATAACGTTCAGGTGAATGCCATAGCGCCCGGTTACATTAAGACGGCATTGAATTCCGAATGGCTGTCCGATCCCGAACGCCTGCGTGGTATTCTGGATATGGTTCCCATGAGCAGACTTGGGTGTGTGGAAGATGTGGTAGGTCCTGTGCTTTTCCTTGCTTCCGAGTGGTCGGACTATGTGACTGGAGCCGTCATCCCTGTGGA